>VBMM01000108.1 GCA_005878415.1 Methanobacteriota archaeon | reverse complement strand
AGGTCCGCCACGACGCGCAGCTCGTCGCGGGTGAAGATCTTCCCCGTCGGGTTGTTCGGGGTGTTGAGGATCAGGACGTTCGTGCGGTCCGTGAAGGCGGCCTTCAATTGCTCCTCGTCGATCCCCCAGTCGGGCCACGCCATCCGCACGTACCGCGGCCGCGCGCCGCTCACGATCGCGTCGGGGCCGTAGTTCTCGTAGAACGGCTCGAAGATCACCGCCTCGTCGCCCTCGTTGATCAGGGAGAGCATCGCGGCCATCATCGCCTCCGTCGAGCCGCACGTCACGACGAGGTTCGACTCCGGGTCCGCGTCGATCCCGTTGAAGGCCTTCGCCCGGCGCGCGATCGCGTCCCGGAGTTCGCGGGCGCCCCAGGTGATCGAGTACTGGTTGTAGCCCCCGTCGAGGGCGCGCTTCGCCGCTTCCGTGACTTCGGGCGGGGGCTCGAAGTCCGGGTAGCCTTGGGCGAGGTTCACGGCGCCGTGCAACGCCGCGATCCGGGTCATCTCGCGGATGACGGACTCGGGGAACTTCTGGACGCGGTCCGCGACCCGCCGATCCCGGATCGCGAGGTCGTCGCGCCCCTTCGTCTCGATCGCGGCGATGGCGTCGTCTCCTTCATCGGCGAAGGTCGAGGCGCGCAAAAACCTGTCGGGCGAGCATTAAGAGCGCCCACTCCCATCCGCGCGCCGAGGCCGAGTGCGATGGCGGATCGATTCTTCGACTTCTGGCGGGTCGACGTCTTCACGGACACGCCCCTGACCGGAAACCCGCTCGCCGTGTTCCCTCGGGCCACGGGCCTACGGCCCGCGGACATGACGGCCATCGCCCGGGAGATGAACCTCTCCGAGACGACGTTCGTCTTTCCGTCGACGAACCCGGCGGCCCACTACCGCAACCGGATCTTCACCCCCGGCGGCGAGATCCCGTTCGCGGGGCATCCGTCGATCGGCACGGCGTTCGTCGCGGCCCTCGAGGGACTCGTCCCGCATCCCGACGGCTCGTCGGTCGTGTACCAGGAACTCGAGATCGGAGTCCTGCCGCTCGAGCTGATCTGCGAGGGCGGGCAAGTGACGAAGGTCGTCATGACCCAGGGCGAGCCGGTCCTCGGTGCGAAGCTGAAGAACGTCGAGCCGCTCGCCAAGGCGCTCCAGGTCCGCAGCCGCGACATCGGCCCGAAAGGCCTGGTCCCGCAAGTCGCCGCGACCGGGATCGCGTCCCTCCAGGTCCCGTTCCGGTCCCTCGATGTCGTGAAGAAACTGGATCCGGACCGGCGGGCGCTCCAGAAGGTGCTCTCGAAGTTCGGCGAGAAGATCGTATGCTACGCGTTCGCGCTCGAGGCGGAGGCGCCCGGAGCCCACGTCCACGCCCGGGCGTTCGTGCCGGATCTCGACATCGAGGATCCCGCGACGGGGAGCGCGGCGGGTGCGTGCGGTGCGTACCTCGCGGCGAATGGGAAGTTGCCCGCGCCGACCTTCGTGATCGAGCAGGGAATGGAGATCCACCATGCGTCGCGGATCGAGGTGATCGTCGAGATGGAGGGGCGTGCGCCGAAAGTCGTGCGGGTCGGCGGGCAGGTCGTGCCGCTGATCCGGGGGAGCCTGCGCCTCCCGGGGGCGCCCGGCGGCGAAAGTTCTACGTAGTCGCACGTGAGAATCCGGTCCCCCGATGCCGGCTGCGCTCGAAACCGAACTCGTCCTCGTCTTCGCCGCGCTGCTCGCCTTCGCCGCGATCCTCCTCGGATTCCTTCCGATCCTCCGGCACGTCTGGTTCTATTCGGTTTCCCGGAGGATGTTCGCCGCCGTCTTGGCGGTCGTCCTCGGGCTCGCGGTCGCCGCGGTCGTCCTGGTGTACGTCGCCGTCGCGGACCCCGCCTATTTCCTCCCGATCGTCGCCGTGACCGTGGGCCTGCGGATCGCCTCGCCGGCGCTCGTCTACGCCCGGGTCCGCGATCGATTCGACACGACGCGCTCCTGGTCGGTCCTCCGAGCGGTCGTCGGGCTGGGCTTCCTTGTGCTGGCGGGAATCCTGGTGTACGACGTGGCGCTCTTCGCTTCCGGCGGAGAGCCCGCCGGCATCGCCACGGTGAGCGAGCAGCTCGTGATGGCCCTCAGCGCGTCCGTCCTGATCGTGCGCATGGCGGCGCGCGAGCGGCCTCGCGAGTCGAAGGAGTGGTGGCCGGTGTGGTCCGCGGCCGTCCTGTTCGCGGTCGCGTTCGTCGTCGTGCTTCCGTACGCGGTCCCGGTCTTCGCGATCATCTATGCCGCGTCCGGGCTCGTCGGATGGCTCGTCGCGTTCGTGATCCTGCTGTGGGACCGCTGAGCCGTCGGTGCGAAGGGCGCCGTCCCGCTCGGGCGAGCAATGCGGGGATGGTGCGCCTAGAGCTCCACTTTGATGCCGAGCTTCTCGGTGAGTTCCTTGTAGCGGTTGCGGATCGTGACCTCCGTCACGCCCGCGACGTCGGCGACTTCCCGTTGCGTGCGCCGCTCGTTGCACAGGATCGAGGCGATGTAGATTGCCGCGGCCGCGACGCCGGTCGGACCTCGACCCGAGGTGAGCTCCTTGTCCTGCGCGTCCTTGAGGATCTCGACCGCCTTCGACTGGACCTCGCCCGTGAGTTTGAGCTCCGAGCAAAAGCGCGACACGTAGTCCTGAGGTTTCGTCGGCATCAGCTTCAGCTTGAGCTCGCGCGTCATGAATCGGTAGGTGCGACCGATCTCCTTGCGGCCGACGCGGGACGAGTTCGCGATCTCATCGAGGGTGCGCGGGACGTTGCACTGCCGGCACGCGGCGTACAGCGAGGCCGCCACGACGCCCTCGATCGACCGGCCGCGGATCAGGTTCTTGTTCACGGCCTTCCGGTACACCATCGCCGCCGTCTCGCGGACGTTCCGCGGGAGGCCCATGCCGCTCGCCATCCGATCGAGCTCGCTCAGGGCGAACGCGAGGTTCCTCTCCGTCGCGTTGCTCACGCGGATCCGCCGCTGCCATTTCCGCAAGCGGTACAGCTGCGCGCGGTTCCGCGTCGGGATCGACTTGCCGTACGAGTCCTTGTTCTTCCAGCCGATCGTCGTGGAGAGGCCCTTGTCGTGGATCGTGTACGTCATCGGCGCGCCGGTGCGGGCGCGCTTCTCGCCTTGCTCGACGTCGAACGCCCTCCACTCCGGCCCCTGGTCGATCATCTGGTCGGTCAGCACGAGGCCGCACTCTTCGCAGATGAGCTCGCCTCGCTCGTAGTCGAACGACAGGTGACCCGAGTTGCACTCCGGGCATCTAGTGACTTCTTCGGCCTCTTCGATCTTCTTTGTCGGCATGATCTCCCTCCGGAACGAACACATCGGCTCCAATCAGGGACAGCGAGACGGGCGCGGCGGGCCGGACGGCGGTGAACGGCTCACGGACCGGGCCGAAGACCTTGACCACGCGGCCCACGGCCCGGTTCCGCTTGTCCAACACATCGGCGCCTCGCGAGGGGGCAAAGTTCGAGCGGACGAGCAAGGTTCCGTCGTGGGCGATGTTCTCGACCACGCCGAGCCTTCTCATGCCCCCTCTCGTCCGGGCGCGGGGAATGCGCAGGTCGTATTTAAGGGGAGCGGAATTCTTTTGTAGGGGCAGGGGTCCGAAACCGGCCTTTTTGCGGCGTCCGCGGGCGCTTGGGGTGGGGTTCCCTGACTCTGTTAACCTTAAACAAGGTTGATGTCGGCCGGCGACGCGACGGCCCGTCCGTCCCGCCGACGATCCGCGCACCGGGCGTCCCGCGAACATTTAACCGCGTTTCTCCGATAGCCGCGGCGGCCCGATGAAAATCGTCCCGTTCGAGATGGAGCGGTGGCAGTCGACATGGGAGAACCGCGTCGACTTCAACCTGTCCGAGAGCGGGGTCGAGCCGATCCCGCTTCGGGAACTCTTGGGGGACCCGGCCGCGGAACGACGGTTCCTCGACCACCCGCTCGCCTACTCGCAAGGGAACGGAACGCCGGAACTCCGCGCGGCGATCGCGGCGATGTACGGGGACGCGACCCCGGACCACGTCCTCGTGACGAACGGCTCGTCCGAAGCGAACTTCCTCGCGATCTGGCACCTGGTCGAGCCCGGCGACGAGGTCGTCGTGATGCTCCCGAACTACATGGAGATCTGGGGGCTCGTCCAGAATTTCCGCGGGACGGTGAGACCCCTCCGGCTCCGTGAGGACCGGCTCTGGCAGTTCGACCCGGGAGACCTCGCGGACGTCGTCACGAAGAAGACGAAAGCGATCGCGGTCTGCAACCCGAACAACCCGACGGGGGCGATCATGGCCTCCGAGGCGCGCAAGGCGGTCCTCGACGCGGCCCGCGATGCCGGCGCGTGGCTCCTCTCCGACGAGGTGTACCTGGGCGCGGAGCGGGAAGCGCCCCGGACCACGAGCCTCTGGGGCGAGTACGAAAGGACGCTCATCACGAACGGACTGAGCAAGGCGTACGGCCTGCCGGGCCTGCGCATCGGATGGCTCGTCGGTCCGCCGGACGCAATCGCACGACTGTGGGGCTACCACGAGTACACGACGCTCGCCCCGACGTACCTTTCGGACCGACTCGCGCAAATCGCCCTGGCGCCGGCGCGCCGCGAGGCGATCCTCGGCCGGACGCGTTCGATCCTGCAGCGGAATTACCCGATCGTGCGGGACTGGATCGAGGAGCACGGGCCGCTCTTCTCCCATGTCCCGCCCGCCGCCGGCGCGATCTGCTACCTGCGGTACGCGCTCGACATCAACTCGTCCAATCTCGCCGAACGTCTGCTCAAAGAGAAGTCGACCCTGAT
>VBMM01000107.1:8313-10692 GCA_005878415.1 Methanobacteriota archaeon | reverse complement strand
ATCGACGTACTGCCGTGGCAGGAGCGCGATGAGGTTCTGCACCGCCGAACCACTCGTGAAGACGACCAAGTCGATCCCGTCCGCCGCGGGAAGGCGCGAGCGATCGGGCGAGGAAGGCCGCGCCTCGTACGCGTCGACCTCGTCGACGTGGGCGCCTCCCGCCCGGAGCCGATCGGCGAGGGCCCGTCGAGCGAGGCTCGACCGGAGGAGCAGTACACGTCGGCCGGGCAACGGCCCGAGGACGTCCGCGATCGCGTCCGTCCGGAACTCGTCGGGCATCGCATCGACGGCGAGGCCTTCCGACTCCGCGACGGCCTTCGTGGCGGGCCCCACGGCTGCGATTCGCGGGGGCCGCGTACGCAGCTCGAGCCGCAAGGCCCGCGCTCGCTCGATTGTCGCTCGCACTCCGTTCGTGCTCGTGAAGATGACCCAATCGTTGGACCGCCAAGTCCGAAGAGCTCTATCGAGCTCGGGGCGATTGGGCGCGGGAGCGATTCGCACGGTCGGGAACGGGATGGCGTCCGCCCCCGCACGCCGCAAGGCGGTCGCAATCGCCTCCGCGCGCTCTTCGCTGGCGACGACGAGGATCGTCCGGCCCGCGAGAGGCCGTTCGGTCACCCCATCGCCTCCAGGATCTCGCGAGCACCGCCGTCCCGCAGGCGGCGCGCCGCTTCCTTGACAGCTTTCGTCCCATCGGCCGCTGTCTCCCGCACCGACGCGCGGACGACCCGACCTCCATCGGGGGACGCGACCACGGCACGAAGGTCCATTCCCCCGTTCGCGAAAGTCGCGAGCGCGCCGAACGGCACGTTGCACCCTCCTCCGACCGCGGCGCTGAGCGCCCGTTCCACGTCGACCGCCTTCCGGGCGAGCGGATCCTCAATTCCCGCGACGAGTCGTTTCGTGCGCGAATCGTCGGCCAGCCGATGGAGCCCCGCCGCGGCGACGACGACCGTGTTCAGATCCTTCGCCTCGAGGCTCCTCAACCGCGTCCCGACGTTCCCATGGAGTTCCACGATGTCGAGCTCGGGGCGGAGCGCGAGCAGCTGCGCACGACGGCGTAGGCTGCTCGTGCCGACGCGGGTCCCCGCGGGCAGGTCCATGAGGGCGCGGGGTTCGCTGGCCACGAGAACATCGCGGGGATCCGCGCGGGGCGGGACCGCCGCGAGGACGAGCCCGTCCACGGGTTCGGTGGGCACGTCCTTCAGACTATGGACCGCAACGTCGATCCGGTCCTCGAGGAGCGCTTCCTCGATTCGTTTCGTGAACGCACGTTTCCCATCGAGATCCGTGCCCAGGTCGGACCGGTACCCTTCGTCTCCGTGCGTCGTGACTACCACCATCTCCGCCCGGATGTCCGGATGGATGCGGCCTAACTGGGCGATGACTTCGTTCGCCTGCGCCCGGGCGAGCGGGCTCCCGCGGGTGCCCACGCGGAGGGTCCCGCTCATCGGCGTCCCTCCGAGGTGTCGCCGTCGTCGAGGAGATTCTCGATTAACCCGTCGCGGCCCTCGGCTTGGAGCCGTCGCGCGAGTTCCGTGGGCGCGTGGAGCAGCCGGTTCACGAGCCGGTTCGACATCTTCTCGAGGATCTCGCGTTCGTCGCGCGTGGCGCCAGGGATCCACGTGAGGGCAGACCGGACCTCCAATTGCCGAACGTGTTCGGCGGCACGCCTCAGTGCTGCGACCGGGTCCGAATTCCGGGGCCACAAAGACTCGAGGGCGGCCTCCGCCTCGGCTCGGATCGCTGCGTCGACACGGGCCAGCGCGGCCGGATCGGGAGGAGGGCCCGCCCAAGGGCTCAGATCGTCAACGGTCACGATGCGCACGCCACGAATCCGGGCGGCGGACGGATTCACATTCCGTGGCACGCCCAAGTCGATGATCCAGAGGAGACGGTCGCGGGACGCGCACGCCTGAGCCAAGACTCGCGCGCCGAGGACTCGCCGCTTTGCCGAAGTCGCGGCGATCAGCACGTCCGTCTTCGGGAGTACCTGCGGCATCTCCGAGAGCCGCACGGCGCGACCCGCGAGCCGCTGGGCGATCCGCCTCGCCTTCGCGTAGTCGCGGTTGACGACCGTGATGCTCGTGTCCTCCGGGAGAGCAGCCGCCGCGAGTTGGCCCATCTTCCCGCTGCCCAGCAGGGTGACGCGGGCCCGAGGGATGCGGATGACTTCGCGTACATACCGGACGGCCGCGTGGCTCGCGGAGGCGGGTCGACCGTCGAGGCCGGCGAGGCGCCGGAGGCGCGGGGCCGTTCGCGCCGCGCGGACGAAGAGGTCCGCGAGGGGGCCGTCCCACCGTGTCGGTCGCTGTTCCACGGCTCGTCGAAGCTGGTCCGCAATTTGGCTCTCGCCTAAGGCGACCGAGTCCAACCCCG
>VBMM01000107.1:0-8250 GCA_005878415.1 Methanobacteriota archaeon | reverse complement strand
TCAAGAGGATGAGATCGTCTAAGGGCTTGTGGGACTCGCGAGACGACGCGATCCGCGAATACGTGATGCGCCGGAGGAGGGATTCCCGGATGTCGAGCGGACACGTTCGATGGTTTGCCCCAACGAGGACGTGGTGCAGCGGCCCGGATTCGCTTGGGTCGGGACTTGCACGACGCGACGCCATCCGATCCAGATCGGACGAGCCGAGGTCTCTATTTGAACGTGTTCTCTAAGGATTATCATCAATCCGATGATAATGCTGAATGCGATCGACGCCGCGGATTTACCGATCGAGACCTCGTTCAAGGTGCCCAGGACGAGGTTCGCGCTGGAGATTCAATTACGAATCCGTTGGATCGGTCTCTCGTACCGGGCAAGCTCCGTTCTGGCCCGCGTGGTGCGGCCGGAAGAAACGGTTTATAGTATGCGCGCCTTCGGACGCGCAGACATATCGATATCATGCAGATGTGGGAGGAAGAACTCCAGGCGTTTCGGCGGCGGACGAAAAAGTCCGCGCGCGCTTGGGAGGCCGCGAAGCGGTTCATCCCCTCCGGTGTGAGCAGCACGCGGGCCACAGCCATCCCGTCCTCGCGAAAGCCATGCGGGAGCGCGTTTCGAACGGGACGATCTTCGGGTACGAGTCCGTCGATGCGGGCCCGCTCGCCGAGCACATGTGCAAACGGTTCCACGTGGACCGCCTGAAGTTCTCGATGAGCGGCCTCGACGCGACGCTCTTCTCGGTCCGCCTCGCGCGCGCGGTCACGGGCCGGCGGCGAATCATGAAGTTCGAGGGCTGCTACCACGGCTCCCACGACGCGCTCATGGTCTCGATCAAGCCGCGCCGCGAGGCCTCGGGGGATCCGCGGCGTCCGAACCCCGTGCCCGCGTCGAAAGGCCTCCTGAAGGAACTCGTCGACACCGCGGTCGTCGCGCCGTTCAACGACCTCGCGTCGACGGAGGCGATCGCGACCGAGCATGCGGACGACATCGCAGGGATCATCCTCGAGCCCGTGCCGATGAACATGGGGTACGTCCATCCGGAACCGGGTTTCCTCGAAGGCTTGCGGGCCCTCGCCGACCGGATCGGCGCGGTCCTGATCTTCGACGAGGTCAAGACCTGCGGCAAGTGGTACGGCGGCGCGGAGGAGGCCTTCGGCGTCGCCCCGGACGTGAAGGTACTCGGCAAGGCGATTGGTGGCGGCTTCCCTCTCGCCGCGGTCGGGGGAAAGGCGTCGATCATGGACCAGGTGGTCCCGGGCCAGATCGCCCACGCGGGCACCTTCAACGCGAACCCGCTCAGCGTGTCCGCCGGACTCGTCACGCTCACGAAGATCCTCACGAAGGCGGGCGTGCAGCATGCGCAGCGGATGGGGACGTCACTCGCGAAAGGATACATCGACATCGTGCGCGATCATCGGCTCGCGGTGAAAGTCCAGTACGGGGGGATCAGCGGCACGGTGCACTTCACGCGGGCCGCCGTCACGGACTGGCGGTCCTTCCAGGACGTCGACGTCGGTCGGTGGTGGGGCTACTTCACCGCGATGCTCAACCGCGGAATCATCCCGATGGCGACTGGACCGGACGAACAGTGGACGACGTCCGTCGCGCACACGAAGGCGGACATCGACGCGCACCTCGACGCGTTCGAGGACGTCGCGGAAATCCTGAAGCACGCCCAGGCGGAGATGGCGCTCGTGGAAGCCGTGTGAGGTTCGGAGAGGCAGGACGGTGCCGATACGCCGCGTCGCAAGTATGGCCGGATGATCAAGCCGCTCCCGGTGATGAAGCCGGAGAAGTGCCGCTTCTGCAAAGCAGGGAGGCGGTGCCCGATCCACAAGGACGAGACTAGGGCCTCTCCGCGATGACGAGGCACGCGGACCAGTTCAATCGCTCGTAGCGGACGTCTCCGAACCCCGCCGAGGCGAAGATCTCCTGATAATCGTGCGGCGACAAGACGCGGACGAACGCGGCAAGCAGGAGCGTCGCCGGCGACAGGAGGACGACCCGCCCTCCGGGTCGTAAGAGCTCCGCGGCGACCCTGGCGGCTTCCCGCGGATCCCGCATGTAATAGAAGGAGCCCGCAAAGACGATCGTATCGAAGTCGGCGCCGCGGAACGGAGGCCGCATGAAGTCGGCACGCACCAACGCCCCGCGGTATCGCGCGCGACGCAGCATCTCCATCGATAGGTCGATTCCGACCGCGTCGGCCAGGTGTCCCGTGGTGAACCCCGTACCCACGCCGACATCGAGGACCCGCGCACCTCGGATCTCAGACCGCACCCGTTCCAGCCACGCCCGCTTGTAGATTCGCGCGTTGATTCGATCGTACCAGGGCGCGATGCGGTCGAAGAACCGACGCGCCTTCGCGGCTCCTTGGACGACGGGCACAACCCTTGGAATGCCCGCCTCGATTTGAAGGCGCGCCCGTGCGGAAAAGAATATATCGGCCGCCCCGCGTTGGCGACGACGAGCGGCATGGCGAAGGCCGTCACGAAGTCCGTCGGCCTCGAGGCGCGCACGAAGGCCTCGAGGGCCTACGCCGACCGTGCGCGGAAATCGTTACCCGGCGGCGTCACGGCGAATGTGAAGTACTTCGACCCGTACCCGATTGCGATGAAAAAGGCGAACGGCTGTCGCCTCTGGGATCTCGACGGGAACGAGTACATCGACTATTGCCTATCCTTCGGACCGCTCATCCTGGGCCACGGTCACCCGCGCGTGATGAAGGCGATCCGTGAGGCGATGGCGTCCGCGGGCACCACGATGTTCGGGACGCCGCACGAGCTCGAGGCGACCTACGCGGAGCGCCTCCTGCGGATCTTCCGCCCGGACGGCAAGTTGCGCTTCNNCGCCGGCGGCCGATGATCGCGAAGTTCGAAGGGCACTACCACGGCGGCGTCGACGAGTTCCTCGTGAGCCACGCACCGTCGAAAGCGGAGACGGACGGCGGATTCCGCCCCGTGTCCGGATCGCGCGGCACACCGGCCCACGTGCTCGAGAACACGCTCGTGCTCCCCTTCAACGATCTCGCCGAGACCGAGGCCCGGATCCGCGGTCATGCGGATCGCCTCGCGTGCGTCATCATGGAGCCCGTCGAGCGATCGTACATCGCGCCCGATCCGGAGTTCCTCCGAGGAGTCCGGGAGGTCACGGCTCGGAACGACATCCCGCTGATCTTCGACGAAGTGATGAGCGGCTTCCGCGTCGCATTCGGCGGTGCCCAGCATGCCTACGGGGTGACGCCGGACCTCACGTGCTTGGGGAAGGTCATCGGCGGCGGCCTGCCGTGCGGCGCATTCCTCGGTCGCTCGGACATCCTCGAGCTCGCGGATCCCCGATCGGGCGAGTTCTTCCACAGCGGCACGTTCGCCGGATATCCGCCTGCGATGGCGGCCGGGATGGCGACGCTCGATGAGCTCGAGGCGCCCGGGGGGTTCGAAGGCCTCCTCGAGAAGACGCAGAATCTGGCCGCCGAATTCGAGCGAATCGTCGAGCAACGGCACGTCCGCGCTCGTGTTCCGCGGGTCGGCACGGTATTCTCGTTGCTCGAACGGGGGATCTTCGTCAAGCCCGCGAAGCCGTTCTACCTCTCGACCGCTCACGACGACGCCGCGATTCGCCAGACGATCGAAGCGCTGGACGACGCCCTGCAGGTCGCGTAATTACCTCCGTGCCGCAATGCCCATGACCTTCCGGGTCTCCTCCGGCGTCGCGACGTCCCGTTGCAGGTCCTCGGCGAGACGTCGCGCGCGTGCGACGAGTTCCTCGTTCCGAGCGAGGACGCCTTTTCGCAGATAGAGGTTGTCCTCCAGGCCGACGCGGACGTGTCCGCCCATCACGATGGCCATAGCCGTCATGGGCAACTGCATCCGCGACATGCCCGCGACGACGTAGGTTGCGCCGGGCGGGAGCTGGCTCGCCATGTGAATGAGATTCTCGGGGGTCGCCGGGATGCCGCCGTCGACGCCCATCACGAGCTGGAAATGCGCGGGCTCTTTCACCAGTCCGGCCTCAATCAGCTTCTGCCCCTGCTGGATGAATCCGACGTCGAACGCCTCGATTTCCGGTTTGATGCCCATGTCGAGCATCGTCTTCGCGAGGAACTGCACGGTCTCGACGGAGTTGACGTAGACGACGGAGGGCTTGCGGCCTGCAAAGTTCAGCGAGCCCGTCGTCAGGCTTCCCATCTCCGGATTCGCCTTGAGTGGCCCGGCGCGGTCCACGTCTGTGACGCCTGCGATGCCGCTCGTCGAGGTCATCACGACCAACTTCGTTCGCTGGCGGATCTTGTCGACGGTCTCCTTGAAGATCTCGAAGCGGGACGTGGGCCGTTCATTCTCGTCGCGGCAGTGAACGTGGATGATCGAAGCGCCTTCCTGTTCGCACCGGTATGCGGTCTCCGCGATCTCGTCCGGCGTCACGGGCACGTGCGGGGTGTCTTTCTTGCGGGGGACGGACCCTGTCGGGGCGACCGTGATGACGAGCTTCTCCATCGTCCTTCAGCCCGTCCCCGCTACGCGACCTCGGTAGGTAAGCGTTTTGCCGAGACTGCTAGGCGAAGAGGTGGCACGACACCTTCGTGTCCGCCGTCACATCTTTGAGTTCCGGCTCCGTGAAGTCGTGGAGGGACACGCGCACGCCGTCCCCGAGTCGTTCGATCGAACGGATCGCCTTCAGGGCGCGGACATCCTCCGACCGATGCGACACGAGGTCGCGGAGCGTTGACTCGGCCCCGAGAGGCGCCCCCGGCATCGTGAATGCGCGCGCGCCGTCCGGCGTCGCGGTCGCGAACAACGACCCGGTCGGCAGGCCCGCAACGAGGCCCTTGAGGTCGGCGAGCACCTCGTCCGACGTCCACCCGCATCGCTCGAAGGCGACCGGGCACCGCGGATGGAACCGGCACCCTGGCGGGATCGCGGACGGATCCGGCCGCTCCCCCTTCAGGATGATCCGCTCGCGCCGACGATCCGGGTCCGGGACCGGGACGACGGAGACGAGCGCCTTCGTGTACGGGTGCCGGGGATTCTTGATCAGCTCGCGGGTCGGCCCCTGCTCGACAATCTTCCCGAGGTACATGACCCCGATCCGGTCGGCGAGGACCCAGGCGAGGGAGAGGTCGTGGGTGATGAACAGGTACGTGAGGCCTTTCTTCTCGCGGAGCTCTAGGAGCAGCTCGAGGATCTCCGTGCGGATCGACACGTCGAGCATCGACACCGGCTCGTCGGCGACGAGGAACTCCGGATCGAGCACGAGGGCACCCGCGATCGAGACGCGCTGCCGCTGCCCGCCCGACAGCTCGTGGGGGAAGCGGAACAGGAAGTCGCGCGGCGGCCTCAGGCCCGCGTCGTGGAGCGCCTGTTCGACGCGCGCCTCGGTCTCCGCGCGGTTGTGGCTGATGCGGTTCACGAGGAGCGGCTCGGACACGATGTCGTACACGGAATGTTTCGGGTTCAGCGACTCGTACGGGTCCTGGAAGATGATCTGCAGCTTCCGCCGAAGGCTGCGGATCTTCACGCCCTCGAGGCCCTCTTCCCGGAGGCGCGTCCAGAGGAAGACCCGCGCCACCGCCGTCGCGGCGATGAGCCCGAACAACGAACCCCCGAGCATCGCGGTCGCCTCTACGCCCCAGTACGCGCTGCCGTAGACCGCGCCCGGGTCCAGGTATCCGGAGAGGACGACCCCGAGGTACGCGCCGAGGTTGAAGGCGACGAGACTCAGGAGCCCGAGGATCGGCGCCGTGCGCGGATTCGCCCGCGTCGGAGGGAGGCTGCCGAAGAACGCGAGCAGCAAGCCCGTGACGATCGCGAGCCCGAGGAGGCTCCAGCCGTCCGTGAAGGGCAGATGGAAGAACCCCGCGGTCACGACCGTCGGCACGAGGGTCGCGAGGACGGCGGCGACCGCGACGACGCCGGCGAGGAGGCCCAGGTCCTTGATGCTCCAGGGCCGGCGCTCCTTCCACGAGAGCGAATGCCGCTGGCGGATCTCCTCGAGCGCCCGCTCGTCGCCCGCCGCGTGCGACGCCTCGAACCGCGCGAGGACGGCCGGCGGCGCGCCGACGAAGACGTCGCCCCCGGTCGGCTCGACGAGCCGCAGGATCCCCTTGCCCGTCGTCGTCTTGCCGCACCCGCTCTCGCCGACGAGGCAGAAGATCTCCCCGCGCCCGACGTCCATGTCGACTCCGTCCACGGCGCGGACGTACTCGGGTTGCGTCTTCCGCAACGCCTCGATGAACCCGCGGCGCTTCTCGAACCACACCCGGAAGTTCCGCAGGACGAGGTACGGCTCCCGCGCCACTCACGCCGCCTCCTTCGCGGGCGGGGGCGGGTTCGTGGCGTTCAGGTGGCAGGCCGCGCGGTGGCCCTCCCCGACCGGGTCGAGCGGCGGCTCCCGGTCGATGCACAGCTGCCACGCGTACTTGCAGCGGGGATGGAACCGGCAGCCCTCGGGAGGGCTGATGAGGCTCGGGAGGAGTCCGGGGATGTACGCGGGGAGGGTCTGCGGCCCCTCGATGTCGGGGAACGCGCCGATCAGGTCCTTCGTGTACGGATGCTTCGGGTTCTTGTACACGTCCCGCACGCTCCCCGTCTCGACGATTTTCCCGGCGTACATGATCGCCATCGAGTCGCACGTCTCCGCCATGACGGACAGGTCGTGCGAGATCAGGATCATCGAGAGGTCGAGTTCCCGCTTCAGCCGCTCGAGCAACTCGAGGATTTGCGCCTGGATCATGACGTCCAACGCGGTCACCGGCTCGTCCGCGATGACGATCCGCGGGTTGCAGGCGAGGGCCATCGCGATCATCACGCGCTGCCGCATGCCGCCGGAGAACTCGTGCGGGTAGTCGGCCGCGCGCTCGCGGTGGATCCCGACGAGCTCGAGGCTCTCGCCGACGCGCTTCATCGCCGCCTCCTTGTCGACCTTCTCGTGGAGGATGATCGGCTCCGCGATCTGGTCGCCGATCCGCTTGACGGGATTCAGGGCGTTCATCGCGCCCTGGAAGATGATCGAGATGTGCTTCCAGCGGATGGCTCGGAGCTGGCCCTCCCGGATCCGCGCGAGGTCGTAGCCCATGTAATCGATCGTCCCGTCGACGATGCGGCCGTTCGACGGGAGGAGGCGCATGATCGACAAGGCGGCCGTCGTCTTGCCGCAGCCGCTCTCCCCCGCGAGGCCGAGGCTCTCGCCTTCGCCGAGGCTGAAGTCGACCCCGTCGACGGCGCGGACGGTGCCCTCCTGCGTCTCGAAGTGCGTCTTGAGTCCTTTCACTTCCAGGAGCGCCATTTCACTGCGTTCATTCGCGGAGAGGAACCGCTTCCTCCCTCGCTCGACCCCTGCGTGGGAATCCGGCGAGCGCCATAACGGTTGCGCGACCCGTGGCACCAACGTCTAATAGAAGGTTCAGTTTCGTCCGTTCCTCGGAGGCGGCGAGATGACGGAGCTGACTCGTCGGGTCCGCCGCTTCTACGCTTACACGGGGGCGTCGTCGTTCGCCCTGTGGATCCCGTTCTGGACGCTCTGGATCCGCGGCAACCTCCGATCCGATTTCGAGTTCACCCTCGTCGACGTCGCGTTCTGGCTCGGCATGCTGGCGTCCCAGCTTCCGGTCGGGGTGCTCGCGGACCGCATCGGCCGACGGCGGACGATCGTCCTGAGCGAGGCGATCCGGTCCGCAGGGATCCTGGGATACGGCCTCGGGATGAGCTTCGCCGGGTACGTGATCGCGAACCTCGTGTGGTCGCTGGGCGCCGCCTTCTCGATCGGGACGTCGGCGTACCTGTACGACGCGCTCCTGGAAGCGGGGCACGAATCGGAGTTCCCGCGGTACATCGGACGGAACACGACGATCCAGCTGCTCTCGAACGCCGCGGGCGCGTTCGCGGGTGGGCTCCTGGTCCAGGCGGTCGGGGAGATCCGGCTCACGCTGTTCGTCGGCGCGGCGCTGAACCTCGCGGCCGTCGCGATCGCCCTGACGTTCGCGGAGCCGAACGTCGCCCGGACGACGGAGCCTACGTACGCCGAGCAGCTGCGGCAAGGCCTCCGGGTCGTGCGTCGTCGCGAGGGCGTCGCCCTGCTCATCGGCCTGGAGGTGTTCCTCGGCATCACCCTGTACGCGATGGCGCTCTTCCGACCCCTGTACCTGCAGTTCCTCGGACTGTCTCCGGCGGAGATCGCGCTCTCCATCTCCGGATTCCTCCTGGTCGCGGCGGCGTGTTCCGCGTTCGCCGGCGAGATCGCGCGCGTCCTCGGGGA
>VBMM01000121.1 GCA_005878415.1 Methanobacteriota archaeon | reverse complement strand
GCGCGGATCGCCCTCGTCGACGGCTCCCGGGTCGTCCTCCGCAACGCGCTCGAGTGCCTCGGGTTGAAGGCACCGAACGAAATGTAAGTCCCGGGGCCACGGCCGAAGCGTGGAGGCGAAGCCACTAGAGCCGCTTCTTCTCCTCTTTGATCTCCCTGCGAGGCTTCTCCTTCTCCTCGCCGCCCTTCTGGCGTCGCCCCCGGAGGGGCCGCCACTCGCCGGCCTTGATCTTCCGGCGGGCGTACATGCCGAAGACGAAGAGGGCGATGATCCCGATCACGCTGCCGTAGATGGCATAGGGCTGCCAGGCCGGCTGTCGGACGTTCACGGGCAACGACGCCCGGTTCTCGCTCGTGATCCATGTGTACGGCTCGGACGAGTCGTAGACGTACACCTGGAGGGTCTTGTTGCCCTGGCCCGACAGGCTGAGGTGGAACACGAGCGTCACGGTCTCGGGCGAGGCGATCGAGTGGCTCCCTTTCGGGTTCCCGGTCTTGTCGAACCAGTCCGCCTGGGTCGCGACGACGGTCGTCACGCCGCCGCTGATGGCGAGGACCTGGGTCGCGACGTTCCCAGCGGCGGCGCGGCCCGCCTTGTTCGTGACGTTCACCGTCACGGTCATCTGGGCGGACTCCTCCGGATCGGCGGGGTTCAGCTTGAGCGTGCCCGCCTCGACCTTCAGGTCTGCGTGGAGGGTCACGTCGATCTGGACCTGAACGGATCGGTTCAGGTAGCCCGTGTTCGGTTTGTTCGACCCGAATCCCGTGTCCTTGACGGCCAAGCGAACGGTATAGCTCGAGTTCCACTCCTGCCACGCGAACGTCACGTTGATGCCGTAGAACGTGTGGTTCGTGCCCGTCATCCCGACGATCGGCCCGGGGATCGTCCAAGTGACGTTCAGACCGGTGCCGCCGCTGTAATTGTATTTGTCGTGGTCGTCCGTCGTCCGCGACGCGTTGAAGGAGTACGTCTTCCGTTCCATCGGGCTCGTGATCGTCCCCCAGTCCTTCGAGGAGTCGAGGATGTCGAATGCCGGGAGGGGCGCCTTCGTGTCGTTCACGAGCGCGGTCATCGAGGCGTTCGCGGATTTCCAGCCGACGCTGTCCGTGACGGTCAGGTTCACCGTGAAATTTCCGGGCTTCGTGAACGTATGGGTGACGGTTCGCCCCGTGGCGTCGGCGATGTGGTCCCCGTTGAAGTCCCACGAGTATCCGCCGTCCAGAATCGTGCCGTTCTTCCCGGGATACGCGACATCGGTCGACGGCCCGCCATCGAACTTGATCGGGATGCCCTCGTCCACCAACAGCTTCACACCGGTCGTCGAGTCGCCAACGGTCCGGTTCGTCTTGAAGCGCGCGGTCGGAAGCTGGTCGTCCACGAACAAGGTAAGTTCACCGTAAACGTCCCGTTGACCGTGTAGTTGAACGTCGTCCAGATATTGTACCGAACGTCCCCCGGGTTCGACGTGAAGCGCCACGTGAAGTTGCCCCGGGACTCGTGGTCGTTCGGGTCCCTCGTGTCGTTCGCGCTGAAGGTCAGGACCGTTTTCCCCGCGACGTAGGCTTGGTACTTGTCGAACGTTGCGTTCACGACATAGAACTTGCCCACGGGCCCCGTCACTTTCGCATTCGCGGTCCCGTTCACGGACCTGGCGATGGTCATCTGGATCTGGGGGGTTCCCGTCGTGACGCGCGGGTCGATCACGGCGGGCGAGAAGCCCAGGATGTCCACCACGGTGGGGTCCGGAAGCACCCGCGAGGTGGTGAGCTCGTAGCCTCGGGGGAACGCGACCGTGTAGGTGTAGTTCTGGTACGCGGAGATGTTCGAGTCCGGGACCATCGTCATCGTCACGAGATACGACGCGGCCCCGACGGCGATGTACGGTGGGGCGCCTTTGAGCGAGTACGTTGCCGTCGTGTTGATCCACACCTTCGCGTCGGGCGTGGGGAGCGTCGGACTCACCTGCACCGTGTACGACGCGAGGCTCGAATTGTACGCCCGGTTGTTCGTCGTCAGGAAGCCGTCGGTCGTCGCATATCCCGGCCCCTTCGCCAGGAGCCACGGCTGGAAGAGGGCGATCTCCCCGGCCGAGAGGGTACCGTCCCCGTTGCCGAGCGTCGCGTCGATCTGAAGCCGCAGGTTCCGCAGATTCGCCGGGCTCAGGCCGGGCAATGTGCTGTCCGGGTTCAGAGTCAGGTTGCGCCACACCGTGAGGTTGCTCCAGTCCTTCGTGCCGTAGGCGACCTTCGTCCGGTAGAGCTCGGGTGGCGCGACCGCAAGCGTGACGTCGTGGGGGTTCGTCGTCGGCAGGGTGACCTGCTCCTGATGGGAAAGGTGACCGTCGGCATCCACGATGAGCGTGTACGTCCCCGCGGGCGCGTGGATGTCGTAGAAGCTCGCGCTGACCATCCCTGGGATGAGTCGGTATAGGCTTGAGGGCGGGGCGCTCGGGTCGTACAGCCACGCCACCACTCCCGAGCCGAGGAAGTTCCCATCCGTATCCCGGACCTGTCCGAAGATCCGTGGGCCGGCGACGAGATTGATGGTCGTCGTGGACGTGCTGCTCACGTCGACCGCCTGATCCGTCTGGAAGTCGGGCGCCACCGCTCGGATTACGAACGGGGCGGGCCAGAGCGTCAGGTTTGCGGAGCCGCTTGCGTTCGTCGTGTTCGTCGCGACGAGTTGGCTTTTCCCCGTCGGATTCGACACGTTGAACGCCGCGACGGATGCGCCGGCCACCGGCGAGCCGGCGTTCAGGACCCGGACGACCAGGACCTTGCTCGGGCTGCCGTAGCGGTTCATGCAGACGCTGATCGTGACGGTGTGGCTGCCGTCAAAGCGCATCGGGGTCGAGGTCGACGCGTCGTAGTATCCCGATCGAGTCGTGGAGATCGTGTAACTGCCCGTCGGCGGCGTGAACGCGTAGACGCCGGCCCCGTTCGTCGTCGTGGTGAGAGGCGCGTTGATCCCGTTTGCGTCGATCAAGGTCACCGTGGCCCCCGTCACCGGGGTCTGGGGTCCGCAAGTCGTCACGGCCCCGGTGACTTGGTTCGTGGCTCCCAGCGCGCTCAGCGGAAGGAGGGCCATCGCGGCGAGGAGGATCACGAGGGCCCCAGCGAGAACTCGGATTGCCCGTTGTCCCCTGGGATTCATGCGGTTTCTCCTCGCTCACACAGTCGAGCCGTCCCCCATCACGAAACCCGTTCGGGGGCCGGAGGATGCGGCGAATTGAGTGACGGTATTTAAGCGTAGTGGGTGAAGCTTCGAACCGCATGCAACGAGGAAAGTTCCATACCGCCGAGGGCCATCCGCGGCCCCCGTGGCCGCGTCCTACGCGCTCGTCGCGGCGACGTCGATCTTCCTCGTCACCTACGTACTGATTTCCCTCCGCAACGTCGGCCGGTTCCCGCTCGAGCGGCCCGCGGTCGCGATGCTCGGCGGCGCGCTCATGCTCCTCTTCGGCGTCCTCACGCCGGACGAGGCGATCACGGCCATCAACGTCGACGTGATCCTGTTGCTCGTCGGGATGATGGTCCTCGTCTCCGGCCTCGACGTGTGCGGCTTCTTCGACCTCGTCTCGTCGCGCATCGCCACGCGGGCGAAGAGCCAGGCCTCTTTCCTGGCGTGGCTCATGATCGCGACGGCCTTCCTCTCGGCGCTCGTCCTGAACGACACGATCGCGCTGCTCGTCACCCCCGTCGTCGTGCGCAGCACGCGGGCGCTCCGCGTGAACCCGGTGCCGTACCTCGTGGCGGTCGCGATCGCGGCGAACATCGGGAGCGTCGCGACGGAGGTCGGCAACCCGCAGAACGCGTTCATCGCGATCCGCTCGGGCATCCCGTTCCTCACCTTCACCGCATACCTTCTGCCCGCGACCCTGGCGTCCCTCGCGGCCGCGATCGGGCTCGTCTGGCTCGCGTTCCGGAGGGACCTGAAGGCACCGCTGACACGCGCGACCGCGCTCCTGCCGCCCGTGCGCCTGCAGCGGACGGGCCTCGCCCTCACGCTCGGGATCACAATCGCGGTATCGGTCGGGTTCTTCGCGGCCCCCACCCCGGACTGGCTCCCGCTCGTCGCGCTCGCCGGCGGCTCGTTCGTCCTGTTCTTCCTGCCATTTGTCTCGACGGCAACGCCACGCACGCTCGTGGCGAAGGTCGACTGGAGCATCATCCTCTTCTTCGTCGGGCTGTTCGTCGTCCTCGCCGGCGTGCGGGCGTCGGGCCTGTCGGCGGCGATCCAGGACGCGTTCTCGTCCGGGTTCGGAGGGCAGTCCGGCGGGCTCGTCTGGTTGACGGGCCTCTCGGCGCTCCTGTCGAACTTGATCAGCAACGTGCCGGCGGTCCTCCTGCTCGCGGAGGTCGTGCCGCAGTCCTCGCAGCAGCTCTGGCTCGCCCTCGCCGCCAGCTCGACGCTCGCCGGGAACGCGACGATCCTCGGCGCGGCGTGTAACGTGATCGTCGTGCAGATCGCCGCGCGGGACGGGGTCGAGGTTTCGATGAAACAATTCGTGCGGGCGGGCCTTCCCGTGACGGCCGTGACGCTCGTCCTGGCGACGGTCCTGATCGCCTTCCTCGTGCCGGCGTAGCCGAACGTTTTATGGCGCGCGCCGGCCCTGGCACGGCCGATGGGACGGACGCCCGACTTTGCTGCCGAACGGAAGCGGATGGTCGACCGCCTCCTCGCGTCCGGCTACATCCGCGACCCCCGAGTGCGGGACGCTTTCCTCGCGGTCCCGCGAGAAGCGTTCATCCGGCCGGAAGACCGCGACGACGCGTACGCGGATGTCCCGCTGCCGATCGGGCGCGGCCAGACGATCTCCGCGCCGTCGATGATCGCGATCATGCTCGAGGAGGCGCGCCTGCGGCCCGGGGAGCGGGTGCTGGAGATCGGGACGGGTTCCGGGTATCACGCCGCCCTCCTCGGGCGGATCGTCGGGCCCGAGAACGTCGTCACGATCGAGCGCCTCCCGGACGTCGCCGAGTGGGGCCGCTCGAACCTCGCGCACGTCGGCTTGGCGAGCGTCACGGTGGTCGTCGGAGACGGCAGCCTCGGATATCCGGAGCGGGCGCCGTACGCGTGCATCATGGCGACCGCGGGCGCCCCGCGCATCCCGGACGCTTGGCCGGCCCAGCTCGCTCCCGGCGGTCGGATCGTGGCGCCGGTCGGGGCGACGCGGCACGGCCAGGTGCTCGTCGTCGCGACCCTGGGCCCGGACGGCACGCTGCGGATTCGGGAGGGTACCCCGTGCGCGTTCGTGCCGCTCGTCGGCGAGGACGCGTGGCCGGAGTAGCCTAGGCCGTGGGCGCGGAATGGCCCCAAGCCTCGTCCGGAAGCGCCTTGTATAGCGGCTCCTCCGGTGGAGCGACTTCCGCCAGGATGCGGTCGAGGTCGGCCTCGTTCAGGGACCAGTAGAAGATCCGCCAGTTCCGACCGTCGAGGAGGGGCATCGTCTCCCAGAAGCTCTGCAACAGCCCGGCGTCGTGGAGCGCGTAGAACACCTTGCGGTCCGGCGGTTCGATCGCGTTGTCGATGATCACGCTCCGGAACCCGAAGTAACTCATGACGATGCGGGCCTCCGCCATCGCCTCGGCGCCCGTGCCGCCCAGGCGCTTCTCGATCGCCCGGGCGAGCTTCTGGACGGTGATCATTTCGCCTCTGCGTCCTCACATATATGGGGGCCCCCGTCCGCCTTATAGGTTTGCCGCAAAGGCCCGCCAGGCGCGCCCGGACGGCTGATCCGTGGCCTGCCGCGCATTACGCTTATCAGTAACGAATATTGAGGAATACCCTTTAAGGCGTCTCGGGAGAACCGATGCCGCAGAAGGAGTTCCCGTGAAGCGGAAATCCGGCAAGCCGATCGTCGATCTGGAGAAGAAAGTCTCCGTCGTGCACTTCAACGTCGGCTCGGGCTACCTGACGTACCTCGAGCAGGACGCGCCGGAAGTCGCCCCGCGGGTGAAGAGCGTCGTCATCTCGAAGGAAACCCAGTAAGACAAGTTTTTCACGGCGGAGCGTCGATGCCTCCGGCCGTGGCCGTACCCCCCGAGGGAGAGGCTCCCCCGCCGCCACCGCCGATCCCGCCAACCGACCGACCCGATGTGATGATCGTGGAGGCGGGCGCCTCGCGCGAGCGGCGATGCGCGGACTGCGGCACGCGGACGGCGCGGTGGAAGCCATTCCGACGTCATGGCGGCTACGTCATCTTGTGCTCGGA
>VBMM01000023.1 GCA_005878415.1 Methanobacteriota archaeon | reverse complement strand
GGTCCCCACGGCGATGCTCAGCCCTTCCGCCTTCGGGTTGCGAGCCTTCTCCATCCGGTCCATGATCTGTTTCGGGATCACGGCCCCGAGCTTCTCGACCATGAACCGCGCCATCTTGGGGGACTTGAGCGGGATGACGCCCGCGAGGATGTAGGCTTTCTCATGCAGCCACTCCTTGCGAACGAGTCGCATCCAGTCCTCGAACCGGTCGACGTCGTAGACGCCCTGCGTCTGCACGAAGTCGGCTCCGGCGGAGACCTTCGCCCGAAGCTTAGCGAACGACTCCTCTTTGGAGCCGCGGAACGGATCGGCGGCGGCCCCGATGAAGACCTTCGGCGGGACTTGGACCGCATCGCCCCCTCGCAACGTGCCTGCGTCCCGGAGCACCCGGAACGTCGCGATCATTTCCTCCGTGGTCAGGTCGTAGACGGCCTTCGCGTCCTTTTCGTTCCCGGCGGTCGGAGGGTCGCCCCAGAGGCAGAGCACATTGCGAATGCCGAGCGCGGACGCGCCGAGGAGGTCGCTCTGAATTCCGATGCGGTTGCGGTCCCGGAGGACCATCTGCATGATCGGCTCGATGCCGGATTGGAGGACGAGCGTCGCGGCGGCGAGGGAGGAGATCCGCACGAGGGCGCGCTGGCCATCCGTCACGTTGCACGCATCGACGAGGCCGCGGTACGTCGCGGCCTGGCGTTCGATGCTCGAAGGATCGGCCGACGCCGGCGGGTGGATCTCCGCGGTGACGGCGAAGCCTCCGGACGCGAGCACCTTCTCCAACTGGCTGCCCGCGCGCATGACGCGCGACCCCGCGTCGACCGCCATCATCCGTGGGAAGTCGCCAGAATTTATGTAGCCTTCGGTCCCGCTGTAATCGGGATACGATTCACCATCCGTAGCGATCGCATAACTCGAGCGTGCGGATCATGCGGTAGAACTCGCGCGCGTGCAACACGAGCGAGGGCTTTCGAACGCCCGTCCCAAGCATTCGTTTCCAGGTGAGAGCACGCCAATCGATCCCCTCGAGCTCTTCGACGACGGTATTCATCAGCCGGTCGGTCCACCGACGCGCCCGATCGATCATCCACCACAGGACCGGATCGAGGAACGGCGAAGAGCGGACCACGCGGTCGTACTCCAACATGGCGGCGGGATCCTTCTTCTCCAGGGACGCGACGGCGAACTCTCCCGCGAGGCGCCCGCTGAAGATCCCCGGGTGGATCCCCGCGCCGTTCATCGGATTCGTGATCCCTGCGGCGTCGCCGACGACCGCGAGTCCCGGGGCCGCGAGCGACGTGAGATCGTAACGATACGGAATCGTGCCGGCGATCGTCTGCGTCCTCCGTTCGTTTGGAAAGATCCAGGCGTATCCGCCCTTGTACTGCTCGCCCAGGAAAAGCAGAAAATATTCGGGGTCCCGCGCGGCGACGTCCTCGTTTTGGAACCGATACTCATAGGCAAGGATCTTCTCGAGGTTGCGGACCAAGCCGGCGTCCCGGGCGACGAGGCTCGCGGGGCCGTCGGCGCCGATGACCACGCGCGAATCGATCGTCTCGCCGTTCGCCTCGATCCGCCATCCACCGTCATGGGCTGCGAGCCGCGTCACCCTCGTCGCGGTCCGCAGCTCGGCTCCGTCGTCCACCGCGCCATCGACCATCCAGCGGTCGAACACGGCGCGGTCGATCGCATACCCGGGGAGGCGGGTGATGTAGAACCATTTTCCGTTCGGCGCGACGCACTTCGCCCCCGCCACGCGCTGCGCGATCCACTCCTGGTCGGGCGAAAGGCCGTTCGAAAGGAGGCCGAACTCGCTCACGCCCTCGGCGCATTGCACCGGCTCGCCGACGACCTTGCGCTTCTCGAGGATGACCGTCTCGTAGCCGGCCGCAGCGAGCTGGCGCGCCGCCATTCCGCCGGCCGGCCCGGCGCCCACGACGACCGCGTCGATCACGCGGTGCCCAGGAGACCGTCCACGCTACTTTTGCCTTCCGACAGGGCGCCCACGGGCATTCGGTCGATCAGGTCCCGCCCGTGCGGAGTCGGCCGGAAGACGTATGGAGGGACGCCGCGTCGCACCGCGGCTCCTCGCTGCTTCGTGACGAGCTGGATCGCGATCAGGACGCGGAGGCTGTTGCCCGTCGTGTAGTCGGAGAGGCCGAGTTCCTCCGCGATCTCGTTAGAGCTCGCATCCGGGTGGTCCCGGAGGAACCGGAGGATCGTGATCGTCTGGCGGTCCAGGGCTTCGGCCGTCTGCTTGTTCTCGGGCCGCGGCTCCAGTTCGAGCCGCTCGTATACCCGCTTGCCCTGCTCCGACGGGCTCACGACCACGTTCAGGAGGGCGGTCTTCTCGATCTCGAGGAGATGCTTCGCGACGGCGGCCGGAGCGATCCCCATCTGGGCGGCCAACTCCGGGATCTTCGAGTCGCGATTGCGGTAGACCTTGTTCTCCACGACGATGGAGAGGACCTCGCGCTGACGTTCCGTCAGGAGTCGAGACCAATCGTTGGAGTGCATCCGCGGTCCCCATGGCCGCGACCGGTCTTAAGTGTTTTCGTCCGTGAGAATGGCGGGGTCGTTGTCTGACACTTCCGGAGGTACGATTCTGCGGCGCCACGGGCAATGGTCGGCAGCGGCGTCGGCCGACGCTGAAAGACTTTAACTGGCAGGCGGATTCCGACGGGCGGTGTCGACGTGGTGGCCGAGATCATCGATGGGAAAAAGATCGCCGGTGAGATCCGGACCGGCCTCAAGCCGCGTCTCGCGAAGCTGGCCGACGCCGGGAATGTGGCCGGTCTCGCGGCGGTCCTCGTCGGCGAGAACGCCGCGTCGCAACTCTACGTCAAGATGAAGAGCAAAGCGTCCGAAGAGATGGGGATGGCCCACTGGACCATCCAATTGCCCGAGGACGTCTCGGAGGCGCGGCTCCTGCAGGAGATCGGCCGCCTGAACTCCGACCCGAAGGTCCATGGGATCCTCGTCCAGCAACCGCTCCCTTCGCAAATTCGCGTCGAGGCCGCCGTCGCGGCCGTCAGTCCGCTGAAGGACGTGGACTGCTTCCATCCGGTGAACGTCGGACTCATGTTGATCGGCCGTCCGCGGTTCGCGCCCGCCACGCCGTCCGGCGTCGTCGAACTGCTGATGCGGAGCGGGAACGATCCCAGCGGCAAGCACGTCGTCATCCTTGGCCGGAGCAACATCGTCGGGAAGCCGCTCGCCGCGCTCTTGATGCAGAAAGCGCCCGGCGCCAACGCGACCGTGACGATTGCCCATACCGCGACGAAGGAGATCGCGGCCCACACACGCCGCGCCGACATCCTGGCGGCTGCGATGGGCTCTCCCCGGTTCCTCAAGGCGGACATGGTCCGCGACGGGGCCGTCGTGATTGACGTGGGCATCAACCGCGTCCCCGATCCGACGGCGAAGGGCGGTTACCGGACGGTCGGCGACGTCGACTTCGATGCGGTGAAGCAGAAGGCGAAGGCCATTTCTCCGGTCCCCGGAGGCGTCGGTCCGATGACGATCGCGATGCTCCTCTCGAACACGGTCTCCGCGGGCGAGATCGCCTCGAAAGCCGCTGGCCCCGCCCCACCATGATGGGTATCCCTCGATAGCGCCATCGCTCGACCCTCGGAGTGTGGAGCCGATGATCACCGGCGTTGCAGACGTCTACTACGCCGTCCAGGACAAGAAACGCGCGGTCGTCTTCAATCGAAACGTGCTGAACCTGGCGGTCACCGAAGAGAGCGACCACTGGAGCGCGATGAACGTGGGCGGTCTCCGCGTCGGGCTCGATTCGACGGACGGCAAGCCGCCCCCGGAGCGCGCGATCTTGATTCTGAAGACCACGGACATCCGAGCCGACGTGAAGACACTGCGAGACAAGGGAGTGAACTTCGTCGGGGAGATCGGCGATTAGCCTTGGGGGGGTGTCGTGACATTCGAAGACTCGGGGGGGAACTACCTCAAACTCATGCAGACGCCGAAGTGATTCGGAATTCAGCGGAGTGCGCGAAACTAGAAATCCCGGCCTCCGCCTTCTCCGCGCTGCAACCATGAAGGTCCTGGTGGTCGGTGGTGGCGGTCGCGAGCACGCCATCGTCGAAGCGCTCCACCGAAGCCAAGCGGAGATCTATGCGGCGATGGCGAATCAGAATCCGGGCATCCGTCGTCGCTCGAAGGAAATCCTCCTCGGCGATGTGACCGACGTCGAGCGCATCGTCTCCTGGGCGAAAGGCCACGGGATCGAACTCGCAGTGATCGGCCCGGAGGCACCGCTCGAGAGGGGCATTACGGATGCCCTCGAAGCCGCCGCGATTCCGACGGTCGGCCCGTCGCGGGAAGCGGCTCGGCTTGAGACGAACAAGGAATTCACGCGGACCCTGATGCGGGAGCATCGGATCACCGGGTCCCCGCAGTTCTGGGCCTTCGACAACCTCGCGGGGTTCGAGGAGTTCGTGAACGACTCCTATTTCGAGTTCGTGATCAAGCCGCTCGGCCTGACGGGGGGCAAGGGCGTGCGGGTGTGGGGCGAACACTTCTCCACGAAGCCCGAGGCGCTCGCATACGGTCGGGAGATTCTCGAGAAGAACATTGGCGGGACCGCGCGGTTCCTCGTGGAGGAGAAACTCGTCGGCGAAGAGTTCTCCCTCCAGGCGTTCTGCGACGGCCGCTCGCTGGTCCCCATGCCGCTCGCGCAGGATCACAAGCGCGCGTACGAAGAGGACAAGGGCCCGAATACGGGCGGGATGGGCTCGTACAGCGATGCGGACCACCTGCTCCCGTTCGTCACCCGAGATGAGTACGAGCGGGCGCTGGAGACGATGACGAAGACCGTCGATGCGATGTTTGCCCGCGACACGCCGTTCAAAGGAATTCTCTACGGCGGCTTCATGGCCACGCGCGACGGGCCCAAGCTCCTCGAGTACAACGTGCGCTTCGCCGATCCCGAATCGATGAACGTCCTCCCGATCCTCGAGGGCGACTTCCTCGATGTCTGCGTGCGCCTCACCGGCGGGAACCTTCCGTCGAACGTGAAGTTCTCCCGCAAAGCGACCGTCTGCAAGTACGTCGTGCCGATGGGCTACGGCTCCCATCCGAAGGCCGGCGAGCAGCTCAAGGTCGACGAGGAGAGCATCCGCCGGACTGGGGCGCGGCTCTACTACGCAAGCGTCGACGAACGAGGCGGTCACCTGTACACGACGACGTCCCGGTCGCTCGCGGTCGTCGGCATCGCGTCGGACCTCGGCGCGGCCGAATCGATTTCCGAGGAGGCGCTCGCGTTCGTCGCAGGGAACTTCTACGCGCGCCGGGATATCGGGAAGCCCGAGATCGTGAAACGGAAGGTCGAGCGGATGCAGAAGATCCACGGATGACTCGGGCGCGCTCCTCCCCGGGCCAACGCTCATATAACGGGATGGGCCATGCGCGCGGCGTGAAGAACCTCGACGACGTGATCTCGCACATCGAGTCCCGCCTCGACGAGAAAGACGAGGTCCGTGAACTCACGATCAAATCCTCCCGAACGATCGCGCGACTCAGCGGCAGCGTGATCCAGGGGATGCATCGCGGCCACGATGTCGCGGCGGCCCTCCAGGAGACGCGAGAGGAGGTCCTCAAGCTGAAGAGCCTCCTCCAAGACCATCCGGACCTCTACCACACGGGCATCGTCGAGAACGCGATGCAGGAGGCGTGCGAGGCGTTCCTCGTCCACTCGATCCTGGATGCGGAACCGTTGCCGAGTCCCAAGGAGCTGGGCGTGACGGACACCGCGTACCTCCTCGGCCTCGGCGACGTCGTCGGCGAGCTTCGGCGGTTCGCGCTCGAGCACCTGCGGCGCGGCGACGTCAAGCTCGCGTCCTCGTTCCTCGAGATGATGGAGCGGATCCTCGACGCGCTGATGCGGTTCGACTACCCGACCGCGCTGATCGCCCTGAAGCGGAAACAGGACGTCGCGCGGAGCCTCATCGAGAAGACCCGCGGCGAGGTCGCGGTCGCCGCGCGGAGCCAGGATCTCGCGGAGAAACTCGACGCGGTCCGCGCGAAGCTCTGACCCGTTTGTTATCAGGGTCGATTTCGGAGTCGGAATTCACTTAAAAGGCCGCGGGCATCGAATCGCGCATTCCACCCAGCGAGGCCGCGCCTCCCCCGAAGGAGGTCCTCGAGGGGGATACCACCATGGCCGACGTACAGAAAGTGCCGAGCGGGATCCCGGGGCTCGACGATTTGATCGAAGGCGGATTCTGGCCCAAGTCGACGGTCGTCATCTTGGGGTCGAGCGGGACGGGCAAGTCCACGTTCGCGATCCAGTTTCTCATGGAAGGCATCGAGCAGGGCGAGCAGGCCCTGTACGTGACCCTCGAGGAGCCGCCGGAGCAGATCATGCGCGAGGCGGACCTGATGGGCTTCGACATGCGCAAGTACTACGAGAAATCGCTCTTTTTCATCCACCTCAAAGGCCGGAATTTCAAGAAGATGATCGAGGAGCAGCTGCCGCAGCTCGTGAAGGCTCGCGCGGACTACAACATCGCCACGCGCGTCGTGATCGACCCGATGACGCCGGTCATCTGGGCGACGGCGGAGAAGCTCGAGCAGCGCGAGTTGATC
>VBMM01000022.1 GCA_005878415.1 Methanobacteriota archaeon | reverse complement strand
ACGGGGTCGGCACCTCCCAGTATAGGAAGCCCCCATAATTTCGGAGCACGGCCCACGCATAGATCAGGTCTCCATCTTTGACGACAGTCGTCGCATCTCCTCTCACGTAGATTACCATAGTCTGCTGCGGACTGCCATCCTCGAGCTCGAGCGTCGTAATGGGACCCCCGAGGAAAGGTCCGATGTACTCAACCCTCAAGATTCTCTCATGTACCGTGATTCCAGAATCGAGCGAGTACCCGAGGTATTGAGGACTGGCGTTCCGGGACGCGAGGAGGTCCGCCCCACTGACCGTTGTGAGAGGCCAGAATCCGACGGCAAAGACGAGTCCTGCCAGCGTCAGCGCCAATCCGATGACCGCGAGTCGTTTCATTCACGTTCCGCCTTTGAGCCCGCCCGCGTCCCCGAGGCAGGGACGAGCGCGGGACTCAAGCCCTCCGCCTTCGAGCGGCCTAGGACGAACCGGAGTCCAAACGGTGTCATCAAGGTTGTGACCACCCCGGTCAGGACAAGGATTGAAAACAGCGTTCCATCGATGAGGCCCAGCTCGAGCCCGAGCGTGGCGACGACGAGCTCCATCGCCCCACGGCCGTTCATGCCGATTCCCACCGCCATGCAATCGCGGCGCGGCATGTGAGACCAGGCGGCCCCGACGTACCCTCCGACGAACTTGCTCGCGGCCGCGACCCCGAGAACCGCGCCGACGAGGACGACGTTGCCGAGGCTTCCCACCTGGAAGGTCAGGCCGATGAAGGCGAAGAACACGGGGCCGAAGACCCCGAGCGTGATCGCAGAGGTGGCGGACCGGACCGCCTTCACGTCGCGATCGGCGATGACGTGCTCCGAGACCAGGAGGGTCCCGAAGAAGGCCCCGACGACGAAGTGCAATCCGAGGAGGTCCGCCAGGAACGCGAATCCCAAGGCGACGAGGAACGGAAGGGCAAAGCCGGACTCCTTCGTGAGGAGGTGCCGGGAGGCACGGAGGATCCACGCGGCGAGTGCCCCGTGGCGGTACCGGAAGATCATGTCCACGCTCATCATCGTCGCGAAGAAGACGCCGAATTTCAGCAGGAGGACCGCTGCCGCCCATATGTCCAGGCCCAGCGGGCCGTTCAAGCTCACGAGCAGACCCACCGAGGCGAGCCCCGCCACGTCGCAGAGCAGCCCTGCCGACAGCAGGCTGCGTCCGAGGGGCGTGTGCAACAGGTCCAGGTCGGAGAGAATCCGTGCCAGGACGGGCAATGCGGTGAAGGCCAGCGCGATCCCCAGGAACATCGCGGAGCTAGGCGCGAGCCCGATCGCGCCGCCAAGCACCGTGCCCGCCAGCGCGGGGATCGTGAACGCGCCGATCGCGATGAAGATCCCACTGTCCCGGATCGAGCGTCGGACGTCCGCAAGAGTCAGTTCCAGCGCGGCGAGGTAGACGATGAAGAAGATTCCGAGATTCGCGAGCTCTTGGATCGCCGCGTCCGGGCGGACGAACCCGAAGACGGACGGCCCCAAGACGATGCCCGCGAGGATCTCGCCGACGAGGGCCGGGGCCTTCATCCGCGCAGCCAGCTCGCCAGATAGGCGCGCGCCGACGAGTAGAATCAGGAGGCTGAGCAGGATGTCCATCGGGACTTCGGACTACGAGCCTTGGGGTCAATAAGCCGCGCGGCGAGGGTATCGGGGGTGATTTCGTATTGCGATAGCACCCGCGCCGCGAAGGCCCGCAAGGCACGAACCAAGGCCTTTAGCCAACCGGCTTTTATCTGGGTACCTCGGTCGGGACGGTCCGATGGCGCTCAAGGACAAGCTCCACGTGGGCTGCAGCGGCTGGGGGTACGACGACTGGCTTGGAGGGTTCTACCCCCCCGGCACGCCGAAGTCCGACTACCTCAAGCTCTACGGGAGCGTATTCGACTGCGTCGAAGTGGATTCGTCCTTCTACCGCAACCCGGGGCCGGCGATGACGAAAGGGTGGTACAAGTCCACTCCCCCCGGGTTCCTCTTCGCGATGAAGATGCCGAAACGGATCACCCACGAGAAGAAGCTCAAGGAGGTGACGGAGAACCTCGGCTGGTTCTACGCGTCCGCCAAGGAGCTCCGCGAGAAGTGCGGACCCCTCGTTGCCCAGCTGCCGCCCTCGATCAAGTTCGATTCCCACTGGACGTTGATGCAGGCGTTCATCCAAGCGCTCGAGGTCGAGAAGTACCCTCACGCGATCGAGTTCCGCCACAAGTCGTGGTTCCGAGACGACGTGTACAAGCTGCTCCGGGATCGGAACGTGTCGATGGTATGGTCGGAGAACCAGTACCTGCGCACCCCGAGCGAGGTGACGTCGGACCAGGTCTACCTGCGGATGGTCGGGGACCGCGAGATCACGGAATTCAAGGAGGTCCAGAAGGACAAGTCCACGGAGATGCGAGCCTGGTACAAGGAGCTCGATGGCGCCTCCGATTCGGTGAAGGGGGCCCTCGTCTTCTTCAACAACCATTACGCGGGCTTCGGGCCAGGCAGCGTCAACGAGTTCCGTCGTCTCGCGGGACTCCTGGAATATGAGTTCCCAGCCACGGCCGGGTCGCCCGCCGGGCAGAAGAGCCTCGGGGACTTTGGCTGAAGACCGCAACATACAAAGGCTTCGACGCTCTCGTCAGCTCGCGGGGAGGTCGTCTGTGGGAACGTCCATTAAAGTCGTCTTCGACTGCGCGGACCCGGATCGCATGGCGAAGTTCTGGGCGGCGGCCCTTCACTACAAGGAACAGGACCCGCCCGTGGGCTACCCCTCCTGGCCCGAGTTCCTCAGGGCGAGGGGCGTACCGGAATCGGAATGGAATACCGCCAGCGCAATCGTCGATCCGCAAACGATCGGACCGCGGATTTATTTCCAGCAGATGGACACGCCTAAGCCGGACAAGAACCGCCTTCACCTTGATCTCAACATTTCCGGTGGTCGGAAGGTCCCTCTTGAGGAGAGGGTGAAACGCGTCGACGCCGAGGTCGAGCGGATTCTCGGACTTGGGGCGACGAAACAGCGCGTCGGGGAGGAGATCGACATGTACGACCTCGTGCGCGTGGATCCGGGGGAGTACTGGGTCGTCATGCAGGATCCAGAAGGCAACGAGTTCTGTGTGCAGTGAACCATGTCGGTTCGCTAGGTCTTTAGCCCGACGGGCAGATGAGGCCGCGTGCCTCGCGTGATTTTCCACGTGGACATGGACGCGTTCTACGTGAGCGTGGAGCGGCGGGAAGATCCTTCGTTGATCGGCAAGCGGGTCATCGTCGGCGCGGACCCAAAAGGAGGCAAGGGGCGAGGTGTCGTGATGGCCTGCAGCTACGAAGCCCGGGAGATCGGGATTCGCAGCGGGATGCCGATCGGCCTCGCATGGCGCAAGGCGCCGGACGCCATCTACCTCCGCCCGAACTACGACCTGTACGGGTCCGTCTCGGAGAGCGTCATCGATGTCCTGCGCTCGTTCGCGGACATCCTGGAGCACGTCAGCATCGACGAGGCGTTCCTGGACGTGAGCACGAAAGTGCACGGCTTCGACGACGCGGCGGCCTATGCGCTCCGCGTCAAGGCGGCCGTCCGCGAACGCGAGGGGCTCGCGTGCACGATCGGCGGCGCGCCGAACAAGTCGGTCGCGAAGATCGCGTCCGACCTAGCGAAACCGGACGGGGTGAAGGTCGTGCGTCCGGAGGAGGTGACCGCGTTCCTCGATCCGCTTCCGGTCACGAAGATCAGCGGGGTCGGCACGAAGACCGCCGAGGTTCTCGAACGCGTCGGCGTCCGGACGATCGGCGAGCTGGCCCGGTTCAAGGGTGCGGATCTCAAGAAGCTCCTCGGCAAGAACGCCGTGTGGCTGTGGGGAATCGCGCGCGGCCTCGAACAGCTCCCGGTCGAAGAGAGGCCGGACCCGAAGTCGATCAGCGTCGAGCGGACGTTCGAGCGAGATGTCTCGGATTGGAAGCAGATCGACGAGACGTTGCGCGACGTCGCGCACAATGTCTTCCTCCGGGCGAAGGCCCAGGGCGCGACGTTCCGGACGATCGGCATCAAGATTCGGTTGGAGGGCTTCCAGACCCACCTTCGTGAACGGACCCTGTCTTCGAACGTCCTCGACGAGGACGTCTTGGCGGCGGTCTGCGGGGAGCTCCTTTCCGAGTTCGCGGACAAGGCGCATCGGGTCCGGCTCCTTGGCGTCCGGGTGACGAAGCTGGAACGTCCGAAGACGAGCCAGCCGAGACTTACGTCGTTCGAGTGAACCCGGGCCGCCCGACGCTAGCTCGATGCACGCTTGCGGGCCGACCGGTGGGGGCGCCTCGGCGGCGGCCGGACGCCAACGTTGCGGGCGAGCTTGCGCACGTCCTTCTCGTCCATCCATTCGACCTTCAGGTACTCGAACAATTCTGCGTCGTCCATGCCGAGCCGTCGGCCTTCGGCCACGCACGTACGGTAGGCTTCGATCTCGGTCGGCGCACTCGGATACTCGAAGCCCTCCGGGAACAGCTCCTTGCCCTCCCGGAACTGTCGGACGTGCACGAGCTCGTGGACGACATCGAGATAGATGTCCCGCCGCTTGCCCGTTCGGAGATAGTGCGTCGAGACGACCAGGTGGCCGTCCTCGTCGCTCACGCCCATGTACCCCCACTTGGAGGAGAAGAACTCCACCCGCAGGCTTTGGAGGGCCGTCTTCGTCTTCGAGCCGAAAATGGCTCGGACGGCCGGCAGGTCCTCGAAGCCCTTGAAATGATCGAGGAACTGATCGTACCGCAGCCGGATGTCTTTCGGAATCTCGACATCCGGAAGTCTCGCCCTTGCCACGGTCATCGGGCCCCCTTCGTCGCGGACAGGATTCGGAGGGCTTCCTTGCTGTGCGACCCAGGGTCGACGCGGCGGTACGCCGCAAGGATCGTCCGATCAGGCCCGATGACGTAGGTGACGCGCTTCGCGACGCCGAACAGGCCCAAGGCGTTGTACGTCCGGGCGATTCGCTTGTCCGGATCCGCCACGAGATCAAAGGTCAGTCCGTACTTCTCCCGGAACGCGCGGTGCGATGTCGCGTCCTGGACGCTCACCCCGAGCACCTCCGCTCCGGCTTCCTTGAAGGCGCCGAGATCATCGCGGAACGCGCACGCCTCCCGCGTGCACCCAGGCGTGTCGTCCTCCGGATAGAAGTACAAGACGACGGCCTTGCCATCGAAATCGCGCAGACGAACCGACCGGCCATCCTGGGTCACCCCTTGGAACTCCGGGGCTTCCGTGCCGGGTTCGAGCAAATCGGCCATGATGGCAGCCGGGAATCGTCCGCGGCATTTCAATGATTGCCCGGTGCCCGCCGCCCACCCGTCAAGCGGCTCTCGCCAGGCCGGCCCAATCCTTCAGGATCTCCCGCGACGCATTGAGCCCAGGGGATCCGGTAATCCCGCCCCCGGGATGGGCGCCCGAGCCGCAGAGGTAGAGGCCCTCGACGGGCGTCCGGTATCGCGACCATCCGGGGACGGGCCGGAGGACGAACGACTGATCGAGGGTCATCTCGCCGTGGTAGATGTGGCCCTCCGTCAGACCGAACCGGCTCTCGAGGTCCGCCGGCGTCAGGACCTGCCGTCCCACGAGCCGCCGTTCGAAGCCTGGCATGTAGTCGTCGAGGAGCGCCTCGACCCGGTCCGCGAGCTTCTCGCCTTCCTTGTCCCAGGTCCCCTGACGCAACTCGTACGGGGCGTACTGGACCGCGACGGACATGATGTGCTTCCCGGATGGAGCGAGGTCCGCGTCGACGACCGTCGGCACGAACACGTCGAGGAACGGCTCGCCCGAGACCTTGCCGTACTTCGCGTCGTCGTACGCCCGCTCGATGTATTCCATCGAGGGGCAGACGCGGAAATGGGCCGGCAGTCCGTCGGGGGATGCCGCGAGGGTCGGCGCGCCGTCGAGGGCGAAAATCAGGGTCGCCAGGACGCCATTCATATCGAAGTTTCGCACCCGCATGAGGAACTCCGGGCTCAGCTCCTCAGATTCGACGAGGCGCAGGAACGTGCGCTTCGGATCCGCGTTGGAGGCGACGACCTTCGCGTCGATCACCTCGCCCGACGTGAGTTCCACGCCTTTCACACGGCCGCCCGCACAGAGGATCCGGCGGACCTCCGAATCCGTCCGGATCGTCGCGCCGGAGTCGCGCGCCGCACCCCCGAGCGCAGCGGCGAGGTTGCCCATGCCCCCGCGGACGAACGCCCCCGCGCCGCCCCCGTCGGGGAGAAAGTGGTGGATGAGCCCGAACGCCGTCCCGGGCGACCACGGTCCTTCGAACGTGCCGAGCAACCCGTCGACCGCGAGGCTCGCCTTCAGGAGCCCGGACTCGAACCACTCGTCCAGCGCGTCCCGGAGCGGCATGGGCGGCAGCCGCAGCATCTGCTGCAAGGCGTCCTTCCCGAGCCGTCGCAGCCGGAGCGCTCGACGGACGAGGGTCGCCTGCTCCGCGAGGGACGGAGCCGCGAGGTTCGGCGGCGCCATCGCGAAGATCGGATCGAGGGCCGCCGCGAATTGGCGCAGGAATCCGACGAACCGCGGATACGCCTCCGAGTCCTTCGGCGAGACGGCCGCGAGTTCGGACTGCGTCTTCCGCACGTCCCGCCAGATTCGCAACGCGGCGCCGTCCCCGAGGGCGACGACCTCCGGATCCGGGGGGAGGAATCGGACGCCGCGGCCCGCGAGATTGAGGTCCTCGACGACCTCGGGCCGGAGCCGACCGCACACCGCGGCACCGGTCGAGCCGCGAAATCCCGGAGCGATTTCCTCCGTGGTGAGCGGGCCTCCGACGACCCCGCGACGTTCGAGCACGAGGACGCGGAGTCCGCCGCGAGCCAGGTACGCCGCGGCGATGAGGCCGTTGTGCCCTCCGCCCACGACGACGACATCGAACGTCGCGACCATCCTCACACCTTGAGGAACATCCAGTCTCGGAGGATCTCCCGGGCGGCGTTGTAGCCGGGCGCTCCCATCACGCCCCCGCCGGGATGGGCCCCGGACCCGCACAGGTACAGCGCCTTGATGGGACAGCGGTACTGCGACCAACCGGCGGTCGGCCGGAGGAAGAGCAGTTGGCTCGGCGTGAGTTCGCCGTGGAAGATGTTGCCTCCCGTCAGGCCGATGACCTGTTCGAGGTCCCACGGGCTCAGGACCTGTCGGTGGAGGATGATCTTCCGGATGTTGGGGACGTACTCCTCGATCGTGTCGAGGACCGTCTCCCCGAATTCGTCTCGCCGGTCGGCCCAGTTCCCGTTCCGGAGGGTGTACGGCGCGTACTGAATGAAACAGGACATGATGTGTTTTCCCGGAGGGGTCAGGGTCGGGTCGAGCGTCGACGGCACGCACATGTCGACGTAAGGCCGGTGCGAGTAGTTGCCGTACTTCGCGTCGTCGTACGCCCTCTCGATGTAGTCCACGCTGGGGCCGAGGGAGATCGCGCCTTGGAGGTGCGGCCCGTTCCCGGGGAGGCACGAGAAGCTCGGCGCCTCTTTCAGCGCGAGGTTCACTTTTCCCGACGAGCCCTCGATCTTGAAGTTCTCGATGCCTCGTACGAACTCGGGCGGCAGGTCGGACCGTTCGAGGAACTTCAGGAACGTCCGTTTGGGGTCGGCGCTCGATGCGATGACCCG
>VBMM01000021.1 GCA_005878415.1 Methanobacteriota archaeon | reverse complement strand
TTCCGGTACCTCGTGGACCTCCGGCCCGACGCGGACTGGCGGAGCGTGAAGGCCGGACTCCTCGGCGTGGGGGCGGTCTCGTCCGTCCAGATGGTGGACGAGATGATCGAACAGCAGAGTTCGAATCCCTTCTCCCGCGCGTTGTACGGGTTCATCGCGATGGAGATCGCCTTCATCGTCGTCATCCTGACCGCCGGCGTGGGGCTCATCCTGTACGCCGCGAGCCTCGAACGGGACGTCGAATTCGCGGCGATCATCGCGCGCGGGTCGAGCGGCTGGCAGACGGCCCGACTCCTCGTCGGCGAGGCGCTCGTCATCATGCTCGTCGGCCTCGTGATCGGGGCGGGCGTCGGCCTGGGGACCGCCTTCTTCGCCACGCAGTTCCTGGCAGCGGGCCCCCCGGGTGCCCCGGGACCTGCCGTCCCCTACTTCTTCGTGTTCCCGCGGGACGCCGTCCTCCTCGTGACGCTGGGACCGGCGGCGATCCTCCTGGCGGCCCTCGTCGTCTCGGCGCGCACCGCCCATCTGAACGTCGCCAAGGTCCTCAAGCTCCGGAGCGGATGAATGCCGAACATCGCGACGAAGGACCTCATCAAGGTGTACCGCGCCGGGAAGTCGGAGGTCATCGCCTTGCGCGGCCTCGACATGCAGGTGGCCGACGGCGAGCTCGTCGCGGTCCAGGGGCCGTCCGGGTGCGGCAAGACGACCCTCCTGAACCTGCTCGGCGGCATCGACCGGCCGACCGCCGGCCGCATCGACGTCGACGGCTCGAACCTGGTCGACCTGAGCGACCCCGAGCTCGTCCAGTACCGCCTCGAGCGGGTCGGCATCATCTTCCAGTTCTTCAACCTCGTGCCGACCCTCACCGCTGAGGAGAACGTCGGAATCCCGATGCGGCTCGCCGGCAAGAGGCCGTCGGCTCGGGGCAAGCGGACGAAGGGCTTGCTCGAATTGGTCGGCATGGAGAAGCGGGCCGCCCACCGGCCGGACGAACTGAGCGGCGGCGAGCAACAGCGGATCGCGATCGCCGTCGCCCTCGCGAACGACCCGCCTCTCCTCCTGGCGGACGAACCGACGGGCGAGCTCGACACGAAGACCGGGCAGGAAGTCCTCGACGTCTTCCAGAAGCTGAATCAGAGCCTCAAGAAGACGATCGTGGTGGTGACGCATGACGCCCGCGTCGCACACATCGCGCACCGGGTGCTGGAGATCCGGGACGGGAAGATCGTGACGGAAGGGACCGCCGCGTAGCGGCTCAGTATACGCGTTCGTGCGGTTCGATCGTCCATCGTTTGTCTCGGATGGACTGCTCCACCTTCGCGAGGGACCGATCAAGATCCTCGAGGTACGCGCGCTTCGCCGCCGGATCGATCGGCTGGACCTCGACCATCGCGCGAACGCTCTTGAGGAGCGGGACTTGGATGTAGATCAGCGAGAGGAGCTCCTTCTGATACATCACGTCAACTAGGAAGGGGTTGCGCACCGTGCCCACGGTAGCCTGCGCGGACCAGAAGTGCACGACTTTGTCGAGGTAGAGGCCGAAGCCCACGATGACGGCGAGGACGAACAGGAACAGCAGGACCGCCGTGACCAGGTACGAGAAGCCAAACCGCTCGGTGAAGAGCGGTCCGAGGACGAGCGTGAAAACCCCCATGAAGGAGAGGATCGTGAAGACGATCCCGATGATGCTGTTGCTCAGGCTCCAACGGTACAGCCACTCCGCGGCGCGAATCTTCTGACGCTCGACGCTCATGCAAGGGCCTCTGCGGAGGACCGCATGCCGCGGGAGCGCATATTTCCACGCTCGACCCGGGTCGCGGGCCGGGGGACTCACTTCGGCATGAACCGGGTGCTCTCGAGCTGGATCGTTTCCTTCCGAGCGCGATCGACCTCGGCGATCATGTCGACCGCATGCTTCATGTTGCGGTTGTTTGCGGCGATGCCCCAGAGGCCGAGCATGACCAGAGCGACCGCGATCGATAGCGCGAAGGCCCCACCCGCCACCGCACCGGACGCCTTCTGGATCGCGTCTTGGATTCCCGGGACGAGCACGAGGACCCCAATCGTGAGGCCGACGATCAAGAGCATCGTCCAGAAAACCGTAAGGACGATGCGCCGTCCGACCCGGGCTTGGGAGCTTACGGTCATGGAGGCAACTTCACCGCAATTCAAGGACGCGCGTCGGCCTAGATAAAAGGATGGGTCCGAATCATTGGCGGTGGCATAAATTCAAAGGGGCGAGCCATCTCTGTCCGGATGTGGCCGGTCGGTGGGGAACGGTTCGGACGTTCCTTCGAAGGCTCCCATGGTACCGGTTCGGCGCCGGCGTCCTCGCGGGCGGCGCGGGCCTGCTCGTCACGTTCCTCATGCGGTCCTTCGCCCTCGGCGTCTTCCTGCCGGAGATCGCGGTCGACTTCGCGGTCGGCCGCACGCCGGGCGCGATCGAGTCGTTCTTCATCCACACGCTCGGCGAAGGCGCGAAGTTCCTCGCCCTGCTGACCGCGCTCGGGGTCCTCCTCGTCCTGCCGGGCATCTACGCGGTCTTCTTCCGACGGATCCAGAAGTGGCTGAAGAACCGATGGTACGTGTTGGCGTTCTACACGCTCAGCTCCGCGG
>VBMM01000020.1 GCA_005878415.1 Methanobacteriota archaeon | reverse complement strand
CCCGACCCTTGCGACGTTGAGCCAGCTGCTCGGCGCGTGGATCTACGCCGCCGTCCTGGACCACATCCTGATCGACGTCGCCGCGGAGTATCCGGAAGGATTCAGCCTCTCCCGCCGGCAGTTCCTCGTCGGCTCGGTCCTCGCCGTCCTCGCGACCGCGCTGGCGTTCTACGGCCTGGCGAGCCTCGCCGCCCAGAAGGGACGGCTCGTGTTCGCGTCGATCCAGGAGATGTTCGCGAAGGAAGTCACGCCGACCTCCGAGTTCTACGTCGTCACGAAGAACCTGATCGACCCGGACCTCCATCCGGACGTGAGGGCGGGCACTTGGCGGCTCACCGTCGGAGGGATGGTCGCGAACCCGGCATCGTACGCGTACGCGCAGCTCACGGGCCTCGCCGCAGTCAACGAGTTCGTCACGCTGGAGTGCGTGAGCAACGAGGTCGGCGGGAACCTGATCAGCACCGCTGACTGGACGGGCGTGCGGCTCTCGGCCCTCCTCCAGTCCGCCGGGGTCGACCCCACCGCGGATTGGGTCGTGTTCACGTGCGCGGACGGCTACACCGCCGCGATCCCGATGCCGAAGGCGATGGACCCCGCCACGATCGTCGCGTTCCAAATGAAC
>VBMM01000019.1 GCA_005878415.1 Methanobacteriota archaeon | reverse complement strand
TCCGCTCACGGCTACCCCGCCCGGATCATCGTGCCCGGCCTGTACGGGATGTTCCATGCGAAGTGGCTGACGAAGATCGAGGCCACCCGGGGCGAGTACCTCGGATACTGGCAGCAGAAGGGCTGGACGAACTCGGACTACGACGTGAATACTGGGCAGGAGAACGGGCGGATCCACACGACCGCGATCATCGCCACGCCGCGGGACGGGTCGGTCGTCGGCCCTCAAGTGACGATCGGCGGCGTCGCGTTCGCGGGCGACCGTGGGATCTCCTCGGTCGAGGTGAGCACAGATGGCGGGCGGACCTGGACCGCCGCGAACCTGTATCCGGCGAAATCGGGTCTCACCTGGAGGCTCTGGACCTTCCTCTGGACCCCTCCCGCGAGCGGCTCGTTCCGGATCGTCGCGCGCGCCGTCGACGGCACGGGGACGCTGCAGGTTTCGACGCCCGCGCCGCCGTTCCGGGAGGGCTCCGCGGGCTACGACTCGATCACGCTGCTTGCCGGCTGAACCTCACGCTTTCTTCGTCGCCGCCTTCGTCGTCAGGCCGAGGACCGCGATCCCGAGTCCCGCGATGGCCGTGATGCCGCCGATCCACACCCAGGTCGGATTGTTCGACATGAACGAGCCTTGCAGGATTCCGAGACCCTGGAGGGCCCAGACGAGGCCTCCCAGCAGGAACAGGATGCCGAAGACCACGAGGACGAGGCGCATCGCGCGCCCTCACCCGCACCCGCCGGATAAACGTTGGCCCTAGCGCAGCGCGTCTCGCCCCGCCGAGGTCTCGACGCCCCAGTCGTACACGAGGTAGAAGCGTTCGCGGCCGTTCGGAGTCCGCACGACGCCGACGAGCCACGGGTCGGCCGTCCCGACGGCCTGCCAGACCTCGAGACGGTCGAAGTGCGTCAGCGAGCCGCGCGCCCGGTGGACGGCCTCGGCGGGCAGCGCCTTGGCGCGATCGAGCCGATGCCGCTTGAAGTTCCACACGGACCAGTCGGCCCACAGGTGCGACTTCTTCGGGATCGCGATCGCGAGCTCCGGCGCGAGGACGGTCAGGTACTCCTTCCGAATCGAGGCGAACGAGCGGTCCATCGAGGACACAGGGATCTCCTCGAGGCCGGCGAAGGTCTCCTGGGCCCACTGCTCGTACGCGATTTCCGCGCGCCGCGTCGCGATGCGGGCGGGCAAGCTCTCCAAGACCGCCTGCGTGTGCCGGACGTCCGCGCCGAACGCGCGCGATGCGGATGCGTCGGACCGGTACACCTCGAGCTTCTCCCGGGCCTCTCGGAGTTCGTCTTGCCACAGCCGCACGAGGTTGTCGTCGCTTTCCTCTTCGCCGGACACGGGTCTCTGTGCAGCGTCGATCCGCAGCTGCTCCATGAGTTCCGTCATCGCTCCTCACCCCGGTACCCTCCGGGTCCGCGGCCGCGTTCGGCGTCGATCGCACGACGCCTCCTTCGCCCCGCGTCTCCCGGGCCTCGGCCCCGGTCGACCGAACGAGGTGTAATATGCGGATGCGGGCGCTTAAAACTGCGGGTCCTTGCGCCGTGCCGACGGCGCTCAGCCGCCCGTCATCACGAGGCCCTCGTGCTCGCGCCAGCTCTTGTACAGCTCCTCGATCTCGTACGGAGGCGCGTGGCACGAGAGGTACCGCAGGCGGGTGCGGCCGACGTTCCGGATCCCGTGCGTGCTGCCGGCGGGGAAGTACACCGCCGTGTCGGGACCGAGGACCTTCGTCTCGCGGCCGGAGGTCACCTCGCCGCGGCCCTCGACGATGAAGTACATCGACTCGACCGTGCGGTGCTCGTGGACCGGCGTGCTCCCGCCGGGGCGGACGTCGACGAGGGTGATCATGAACTTCCGCGAGCCGACCGTGCCCGGGCTGATCAGCTGATAGGAGAGGCTCTTGTCCCCCT
>VBMM01000044.1 GCA_005878415.1 Methanobacteriota archaeon | reverse complement strand
CAGCTCCCTCCGGGACGAGGGACGACTGGAAGAACGGGTGACGCGAATCGCCCGCGAGCTGGCATGGCTCGCGGACCGCGTCGACCTGGTGCGGGAGCTCAGCGAGGAGCAAGCCCGCGCGGAGAAGGCCCTCGCCCGAGTGCACGAGAAGGTCGCTTCGATCGACCAGGATTCGTTCGTCTTGACGGAATACAAGCGGCAGCTCGAGCAGCTGAAGGACGACCTGCGGCACGAGGCGGACGACAGCCATCGGCTCATCCAGCCCCTCGATGATGCGAAGATCGAGGCGCTGCGGCAGCTCGACGCGGTGCCGTTCATGGAGCGGGACGAGAAGCGTCTCGAATTGGTCAGCCATTCCGTCCTGGAAAAGGCGGCATGGCGGAAGCGGCTCGATGAGCTCGCCGTCCTCCTGCGGCAGGTAGGCGACGTGGGCGCGCGGCTCACGGACCTCGAGGTGCAGCGGAAGGCGCTCGAGACGGAACGAGCGAACCTCGAAACGGAACTCGCCGACCTGCGACCGTCGGAAGAGACGTTCGCCGGCACGAAGGCAAAGCTCGAAGCTCTCCAGGGAGAACTCGACGGAGAACGGAAGGCATGGCATCTGCTCGAGGGACAAGCGACCGCCTTGAAGGACCAGATCGTCGTCCTCGAGGCGGACGCGAAGAAGTTGAAGGAATCGCAGCGACAACGAGAATCGCTTCGCGGGGAACTCGAGATCTACGATGTCCTGGTGAACCGCGTCTTCCACAAACGCGGCGTCGTGATGTACGCGGTCGACCAACTCTTGCCGGAACTAGAGATCGAGGCCTCAAAGAACCTCTCCGAACTCACGGACGGCCGGTTCGGCCGCATCCGCCTCGAGACGTACGAAGAGGGCCGTGGCCACGGCATCCGCATCTTAGTCCAGGGCGTCGACGGACAGTGGCACGACGTGGCCGAGTTTAGCGGCGGCGAGAAGACGCAGATCAACGCGGCATTGCGCTTCGCGATCGCGCGGGAACTCGCCTCGATGCCGCAGATCGGCCGCACGTTCGGCCGGATGAAGACGCTGTTCATCGACGAAGGGGACCTCGGATCCCTGGACACGGAGGTCTCGCGGGAACTGTTCGTCCAGAAGCTCCTGCGGATGGGGGAGGTCTTTGAGAAGGTCATCCTGATCACGCACCTCGCGGAGGTCGCGGACCGGTTCCCCGGCCGGATCCGCGTCACGATGACCCCGAACCAGGAGTCGCGAGCGGAAGTCCTCGCATGAGCTATGTCGATGACATGCGCCGGGAGCTCGAGCTCCTCGTAAAGCACCACCGGGACGTGCCGCTGCCGCCGGAGGAAGTGCCGGACTTCCGGACCTTCCGCTGCGCGGACCCCGCGAAGGACATGATTGCGGTCGACGGCTCGTATTCGTTCCTCCTCAACCTGTCATCTTGGTGGCTCGCGCTGATCTCCGTCGGGTTGCTCCGGTACGCGTTCGACGGGCATGCGTTCCGGCGGAAGGACTGGCGTCTCGTGCAGCGCATGGTCGGTGTCTCGACGTTCGAGGAGTTCGTCGCGACGCAGGACGAGCTGCATCGCTCCCTCTTCGAGTTCACGAAGGAGCGAAGGGAGGAGCAGCCGCGGGACATGGTGAACGAGTACCGTCGGCTGATCTAAGGGCAGACCGCGATCAATTTCGCGGACGACCTCGAAGGGTGCGTCGTTGCCGTGGACGGCACCCTCTCCGAGTTCCCGAAGCAATTCTCCGTCATGGAGCGGCTCGTCCAGGTCTGCGAGAAACGCGGACACGTCCTCGTCGGAATCTCGAAGGACAGCCAGTTGCATTCGTTCGGCCACACGCTGACGGACGAGGAGCTCATGGCCCGTTGCCAGGACCGCTTGCCGGCCGACGCGATCGCGTACGCCCGCGCGCCGAAGGCCGCGGAAGCGCTGAAGGAGGGCCTCCTCTATGGGGACATCTATTACGCCCGCCTGCATCCGAGGGCACGGAAGTGGTTCCGGGTGGACCTCGGCACGTTCCGCGACCGACCCGAGGAGGCGTTCGGCCAACTCGCCGCGTATGCGAAGAGCCTGGTCTCCGTCGGGTATCCGTGGCCCCTCATCGAGGCGCACCGCATGGCGGTGACGGTGCGGCAGCTCAAACCGGTCTACCAGGAGGCCGTGATCAAGATGGCCCTCCGGATGGGCTTGGACGTGCGCACGATCCTCGACGGGCTCACGCAGGTCGAGGGCCGCAAGCGGAGCGCGTTCCACGAATACCTGGACAAGGTCGCGAGGGACCTCCGATGAAGATCGGGGAGATCGTCGCCGCGTCCGTGATTGACGGCCTCGTCGCGAAGCTCCAATTGCATAATCCGGAGGAACTCCGCATCGCGTACCCGGTCATCGTCGAAGGCGCGCGGTACGACTTCTACTGCCTCGTCGAGGACGTCCTCAACGAACCGAGCGACATCGCGGACCAACTCGCCGGCTCGACGATCAGCGACGTAATCGTGCCGCGACCGGAGACCCACGAAGGGTATGGCGGGCCGATCTTCTACAGCAAGGCGAAGCTCCGGATGATCCAGCTCGTCGACCGCGAGACCAAGAAGTTGAGCGAGCCGCAGACGATCCCGCCGTATTTCTCCGCGTGCCGCCACGCCGTCCGGGAGGACGTCGAGCGGATCTACGAGGTCACCGAGACATCCGCGACCCTCGGGACGATCACGGGCGTCGAGCCCTTCTTTGTGCAGCTGGACATGAAGAAGCTCGTCGAGAAGCCGTTCGCCATCTTCGGCCGGACCGGGACGGGCAAGTCGATCCTCAACAAACTCGTGTGCGCGGGGATCCTGTCCCGGGATGTCGGGTCCGTCCTGATCTTCGACATGCACGGCGAATACGGCGTCTTCAGCGCGACGGACAACACGGAAGGGTTGAGGTTCTTCTTCCCGGGAAAGGTCGAGATCCTCTCCCTCGATCCGAAGAACAAGGAGGCGAGGCCGTTCGTCCTCGACCCGCGGGAGATCACACCGGAGGACCTGATCGTCGCCCTGCAGGACCTCACGTCGCCGATGGTCGACACCCTGTACGAGATCGCAAAGGGCCGTGCGGGGCGGGACCTGATCTCGACGATCAAAGAGGCCTCGATGGAGGTCCTCGGGTCGGAGCGGGCCCACGAGATGTCGCTGCAGGGCCTGAAGCGCCGAATCGGCCGGTTGGACCGACTCCCCTTCCTCAAGGAGACGAAGGAAGGAAAGGACGCGTTCCACCATATCCTCGCCGCGATCCGGGAGGGGAAGAGCGTCGTCCTCGACTTCGGGGACTACGGCACGGACCAGATGGTGTACCTCTTCGTCGCGAACATCCTTTCCCGCCGCCTCTTCGAGTTGTACACCGAGCGGAACGAGGAATTCCCGCGGCTCGTCCTCTTCCTCGAGGAGGCCCACAAGTTCCTGAGCCCGGAGATCGCGCCGTACGCGCACACGTTCAGCCGCCTCGCGCGGGAGACGCGGAAGTTCAATCTGATCCTGGCCCTCGTGGACCAGCGGCCGTCCCGTATCTCGGACGAAGTCCGCAGCCAACTCGCGAACCGGCTCGTCATGTCGCTGAAGGAACCTTCCGACGTCGAGGCGGCCCTTGCCGGCGTCCCAGACAAGAAGATGTGGGAGAACATCATCGCGAAGCTGCCGCTGCGGACGGTCGCGGTGATCGGCGACGCGATCCGCATCCCGACGGTCATCGACGTCCTCGACTACGACAACGAGAACGTGCGGGAACACATCATCGGTACCAAGGCCGTCGACGAAGGCCGGATCCGGGAAATCGCCAAGCGCGCGGACGACGTCTTCGGCCACGGTTAGACGCCGGGAAAGAGAACGCCCGCGGTGTCTTTTTATAGGGCGAGCCGAATGGTTCGGCATGGCCGTTCCGGGACTACCGGTCGTCTCCGGCGAGGCCGCCGTCATCATCGGCGTCGTCCTCGTGGTCATCGGCCTCGCGCTCGCGTTCTGGGGCCATGGGATCTGGTCGAGCGTCATGTCCCTCATCGGGGCGCTGCTCGGGAGCGCGGTCGGATTCCTGTTCGGGACCGGCTTCGGCATCGTCACCGCGCTGATCCTCGCGCTCGTCGGCGCGGTCATCGGGTCGATCCTGTTCACGAAGCTCGTCAAGGTGGCCCTCGCCTTCGTCGTCGGACTCCTGGCCGGCGCGGCGGTGTACGGACTCCTCCACGGCCAGGCGACGTTCACCCCGGGCCAGATGGACGCCCCGCTCATCGCCGCCTTGCTCGTCCTCGTCGTCGTGTTCGGGGTTTCGTATTACTTCATCGACGACCTGATCGGCATCATCACGGCGGCGATCGGAGGGCTGCTTCTCGCGGGCGGCCTCTACCTCCTCCGGGGTCCCGGGAGCGGGCTGACCTCGGCGCTCGCCGGGCTCGGAGTATTCGTGCTCGGGGCGATCGTGCAGACGTCCGCGATTCGCCGCCGGAAGCAGGCGCGCGCGGCGGCCTCGGCGACCCCGCCTCCTCCCCCGTGACCCTGCCGAGACATCGTCATCCATGAGGCGGGAGCCCGCGCACGACCTCGTTGATCCACTGCACCAGGCGCCGGTACGCCTCGTAGCCTTTCGAAGTCAGGACCACGCGCTCGTGGCCTTCCGGGGAATTCTCGAGGGACACGAGTCCGCGCCCGGACATCCACTCCAGGTACCGGCTGAAGACGTCGTAGTTCACGTTGGCGGCGACTTGGAGGCGCGTCTTCACCATGGGCGCGTCCTCGCGCCAGAGGCGTTCGAGGAGGCGCGCGAGGACGTAGAGATCCGGCCGGTCCCCACGAACGGCTCCCGCCACGCATCACATCTCCTCAAGGAATCGATCCATGCGCGCCCGCAGCGCTCGGACGTGGGCGTCCCACGTCGACCTCGATTCCGCGAGGCGGGCGTCCTCTTCCCGTCGCCAACGATGCCAGAGCAACGCCGCGATCCCGGCAGGCAACGCGGCCGCCGCCACCCATATCGGGATCGCGGAAAGGATCCCAAAGAGCGCCGCGTAGACGGCGTTGACGATCATCGATGCGCTCAGGGCCGAGAGCACAAGAATCGCGAATCCCATCTTCGGATCGGCGCTCAGGCCGGCCTTCCGCTGCGCGTCGATCGACGGCGGTTCGGCCGTCCGGGCCATCTCCCGACCCATCGCCTCGCCGAGGCGGCTGGTCCAGTCGAGGTACCGGGAGAGCCGAGCGCCGTACCGTCGCCGCGACGCGACGAGGAGCGCGCCGCCGGTGAGAATTGCCCCGGTCGTCGCGCCGACGATCGGGATTTCCCAACGGCCTGTCAGGAGGTTGACCCCGTTCAGTACGAGGAACAGGCTGACGAGCAGGACCGTCCAAAGGACGAACCCTCCGAGGACGGCGAGGACTCGCGCATCCGTGTACGCTTTCCGCTGGGCGTCGTACGCCCGCTCCACCACGCGCAACCCCGACGACAGGCTGCCGACGAGCAATGTGCGAACCTCGTCGCTGGGAGGCGGGGCCGACGTCACGGTGGAAGCCGCCAGCGCCGCAGGCCCGCGGCTCCGGGCGAACCTCCGGGCCCGCCATCCGAGGGCGAGAGCCAGCGCAATCGCGAGCGGGCTCCCGACGGCCGTGGCCACGAGGGCCGCAAGGAGCGCCCACCCCGCGCGCGTCGGACGGACGTCGTAGGAGAGTACCGTGCCGGCGTCCGTGACCCGCCATCGGAAGCGAACCGCGGAAAGGGGCTGGATCCGGGTCACGACCGCGCCGGGCATCGCCGTGACGGACACGCCCGCGCCTTGGAGGGCCGAGGCCAGCGCATCGCGGACGTCCGCAGGGGACCGCGGGCCCGTGCCGAGATCCGGTTCCCGGAGGAACACGGCCGGGAGAATCGCGAGGGCCGCCAGGATGGGCGTCCAGAGGAACCACCACCCCGAGAGGTTCAGGATCAGCGGGACGGATGCGAGCACGAGGACGAGGAGGAGAATCGCCATCGCGTTCTGGTATCGTTCCCCGCGCATCACCGACCTCGTCGTGAGTATCGCGTGTGCCGTTAGAAAGGACTTACTCCGCCGTGGTGCGTGTCGTCTCGGTCGACGCGATCGGCACTTTCGCCCACCTCCCCT
>VBMM01000326.1 GCA_005878415.1 Methanobacteriota archaeon | reverse complement strand
CGCGATTCCGCGGATCGCGTTCGCGCAGATCACGGGCATCTACCGGACGGACACGACGGCGAACGACGAGCTCGTCGTGGACTTCCCGACCGCCCGGGCGCTGACGGGCCTCGGTCCGAAGGCGTATCATTCGATCCGAGTCGAGACGACGAACATCGCCGGTCTGCTCTCGTTCCTGAACGGGACCGCCGCGAGCGTGCACGTGAGCGGCCCGGGATTCGCCGGGGCCGACATCCACAGCGAGCCGACGACGGACGAGCGCATCACGAACGTCATCCTGCGGACCGGCCGCGGGGGCGCGCCGCGGGACTACCTGTCGAGCGCGATCGGTGAGGCGGCGGCGTCCGTGCGCGTGGTGGCGTACGGGATCGCCGCTCTCATCGGACTTCTGGTGGCCTTCGGAATCCACGCGGTCCAGGCGCGCGCCTTCGCGGATCGCCGTGCGGCGGTCGGCGTGCTCCGCGCGGTCGGCGCCGGGAACGGGTGGTTGCGGCGCCGCATGCTGCGGGAGACCGTCCCGGCGGCGCTCGTGGCGGGTGCGATCGGCACCGCCCTCGGCGTCGGGGCCGATTACCTAATTCGACCCCGCGGGATCCTGCTGGTCTTCGGCCACGCGATTCCGGTCTCGACGGACCTCTCCGTGTTCGCGGCGATCATCGCGGCGGTCGTCGTTGCATCGATCGCATCTTCGCTCGTCCTCCTGGGGAAGGCGATGAAGGTCCGCCCGACCGAGTCGATTCGCGAACACGCCGCGACCGAGCCGCCGCAATCCCTGGAGGTGGTCCTGCGCGGCTGAAGGCGGACGGCGCCCTCCTCGTCGCGCTGTATGCGATCGCCCTGGGGGCGCGGCTCGTGCCGCTCACGTTCAGCCCGCTCCCGTTCAACATCGACGGGTTTCCGCTCGCGCGGATCTCGGAGCAGATCGCCGCGACGGGCACGTGGCGGATCGACCCCGGGGACGTCAACAGCTACAACGAGAAGATGCCGGCCTTCTCCCTCCTCTGGGCCGCGGCCTCGATGCTCGGCGGGCTGTCGCCGCTCGCGCACGTCGAGCTCGTCGTCGTCCTGATCACGTCGCTCGTCGTCTTGCCCGCGTACCTCTTCGGCGTGACCTCATGCTCACGAGCGCGGTGACGAAAGAGGCGATCGGACTCCTCGTGTTCCCAATGGCCGTCCTCCTCTTCCAGGAGCGAGCGGACCCGCGGAAGCGGGCGCTTGCGGTCGTGCTGCTCGTCTTCCTGCCGTTCCTCCACCATCTCACGACCCTCCTGACGCTCGGCATGATCGCCTCGCTCGTCGTGCTGACGCACCGCCGCGCGCTCGCTCGGGGACGATTCTCCGCTCGGGCGCTGGCCCTCGATGTCGTTACGGGACCGGGCCTCGCGGTCTCCGCCTGGGCGTACTACGCCGCGGTGGACTTGCCGTTGCTCGCAGACCTCGTTTCTCCGGAGGCGTTCGCGTTGTTCCTCGCCCTCGTGGTCTTGCTGACCGCGGCGATCGCGCCGATGTCGCGGCCGGCCCGGATCCGAATCGGCAGGCGGCTGGTGTCGCCCGCTTCGCACGCGATCCTGCCCCCGGCGGTGGGTGTGGCGGTCATCGTGCTGAATGCCCAGACGAGCCTGTTCGCGGGCGTGCTGCCGACGCAACCCGCGTTCCTCGCCCTCCTGCCCGCGGTGGCGCTCTTGGCGGCCTTCGTCCTGGTGGGCTACCAGCTCGTGCGCCGCACCTCGAACCGCGCGAACGACCTCGTGACGTCGATGCTCGTCGCCCCGGTGGTGATGGTGCTCTTCGGATTCTTGCGGGGCCTCGATGCGCAGAGCCTGGTCATCATCTACCGCTCCCTCGACTTCCTCGACTATGCGTTCGCCCTCCTGGCCGCCGTCGCGTTCGTGGCGGCTTGGCGGGAATTGCGTTCGCGTCGCGCAGCGCAGGTCGCCCTGGTCGGCGGCTTCCTCGCGGCCCTGCTTGCCACGACGCCGATGG
>VBMM01000043.1 GCA_005878415.1 Methanobacteriota archaeon | reverse complement strand
TTTCCCTTCTTCACCGCGGCTTCCGCCAGTTCGAGGGCCTCGATGCAGCGCCGCATCGTCTCGAGCGGCGTCTCGGTCGCCTTCCGGTAGGCCGACTGCATCGCCTCGACCCGCGCAGCCCGTTCCGTGGGCGTCGCCTTCGCCATCCGAATCGCCGCAAGGACCGCCTCGTACGCGCGCGCGTCCTCATCGACGAGCGCCTCGAGGCTCGCCTGCGTCGCACGGGCCTTCGATTCGATTTGGGCGAGCTCCGAGTCGGCTTCCTCGTAGCCCTTCTTGCCCCGGGCGAGGCCCGCCACCATGCGACTCAACGCGACGGACAGCGCGCCGGCCAGGGCGGACGCGCTCCCGCCACCGGGCGTCGGCGTCGCGGCCGCGACCGACGCGAGGAACTCCTCCACGGTCTGGTCCTTCACTCCCACAGCCGCGTCTCCAGGATCTGGTCTCGATGGAATCGTGCGAGCTTGAAGTATTGGGTCGCACCGTCGACGAGCGCATCGAGCGGGACGAGTCCGACGACCTCGCTCTCCGCGATCTCCACGCCTTCCTTCTCCGCGAGCGCTCGGATCGCCTCGAACGCCTGGACGAGCGACGTCCGGCGGTAGTCGACCATGTTCATCGAGACTTGCACGAGGCCCCGTTCGGAGAGCGCGAAGCCTTTCGCGCGGACCGCGGGGAGTCCACCGTCGCTCTCTCGGATCGCCCTCGCGATGCGTTTGGCGACCCCGACGTCGGCCGTCCGCAGGTTCACATTCCACGCGATCAAGACCGTCCGCGCCCCGACGATGCACGCGCCGGCGGTCGGGTGGAGTCGCGCGGGGCCGAAATCCGGCTTCCGGTCCGGGTTCGTCTCGATCTCCACCTTCAGGCCTTCATATTCGCCTCGCCGTACGTCGGGGAGGGCCCGCCGATCCGGCCGGCTCGCGGCGGCCTCGTACAGATAGACCGGGACGTGGAGCTCGTCCGCGATCCGTTTGCCAACGGACCGTGCAAGGGCGACGCAGTCCTCCATTGTCACGCCCGCGATCGGGACGAACGGAAGGACGTCGAGAGCGCCGACCCGAGGATGCTCGCCGCGATGCACGTTCATGTCAATCCGCTCGACCGCGGCGGACGCTCCGCGAAAGGCCGCTTCGGACACCGCCCGATGGTCGCCGACGAACGTGATCACGGAGCGGTTGTGGTCCGCGTCCATCTGCACGTCCAGAATCCGCGCTCCCGCGACGGAGGCGATCGCGGACCCGATCGCATCGACGACGTCCTTGCGGCGCCCTTCGGAAAAGTTCGGCACGCACTCGACGACCTCGACCATCTTCGGCTCCAGAGAACGCGACGAAGCCGACGATTCCTTAAAACCTTTCTCGGCTCGGTGGAGCCGCGCCCACGGTTGGAAATGTATAAGTAAAGAGAACAGCGTGGCACGACGCGACGCCTTCGAACGAGGTGGCGACACGACGGGGCACGCGAACACGAAGGGGTGCCTCGTCCTCCTCGCGGTCCTCGCATTGGCGATTTTCCTCGCGGTGCCCACCGCCGCTCCGCCGCCGATCCCCATGCGGACCGACGGCCACGCGTTGGATCGGAGCGGCGCGCCGCTACCGCTCGGCACTCCCATCCGGACGTTCGTCGACGGCGTCGACTATTCGAACGGCCCGAGCGTCTCGGACGCGCAGGGCTCGTTCGCCATCCTGACCACGGGCAACACGGTCACGAGCGGCGGCGCTTCCGAGACGACGTCGATCCAGGAAGGCGCGAACCTCGGAGATACCGTCATCTATGCCGCGGGCGACTTCTCGACCGCCACCGACGTCTTCCTCGAGACGTCCGCGTGGTCCCCCGGTTCCGTCCTCACGATGGACGTCCACGTCGGCTCCACCGCGTCGACCCCCGAGCCCCTGAAGCTTCAGGGCATCGTGGCGCGGCCCGCCCGCGGCGGAAGCCAGTACGTCTTCTTGTGCAACCCGACCGCGGGTGTGGTGTCGCTCGCGGACTACTATCTCGAGGTGGACCGGCCAGGGACCTACCACGGGCCGTCCCTCTCGCTCACGGGAACGATTCCGGCGCAATCTCCACTCCGCGTGAACCTGTCCTTGCCCCTCAGCCTGATCCCGACCGGCGACGCACTGAAGCTCGTGTACCGTAACCCCGGCGGCGCGGGGGCGACCGCCGGCGGCGGCGACATCGTCGTGGACCGCGTCGAGTTCAACGCGACGAGCGGGGGCACGCTAACGTGGGAGCCGGGGAACACGATCCTCGGCGATGCGCCCGCTCCGCGGGTCGGTCGGATCCTCGAACGGGACGCGGCCTGCACGGACTCGAATTCGCCGCAAGACTTCTCCCTCGCGATCGAGCCGGGCTTGCCGGCGAACCAACCTCCCACCCTCACAATCCAGTCGCCCACGGACGGGGAGACGTTCCAAGCGGCGTCGGCCGTGACGTTCGCGTGGACGATGTCGGACGACATCTTCGCGAACGCCGACCTCCTCGTCTGGGCGAACGTGACGATTGGCAACGTCACGACGCCGCTGCTCGAGGCGGCGGCCGGAGCGACCTCCGTCGTATGGACGGCGCCGGACATCGCGGTGGACGGGGTGGTCGCCCACGTGGACGTCGTCGATCCGTTCGGAGCGAAGACATCCGCGAGCCGGACGTTCAATCTGACGCGCCAGACCCCGTTCGCGATCCTCATCGCGGTCCTGATCGCTGCCGTGCTGTTCGCGTTCCTCGTGTACGGCCTCCTCCGCGCGCGGAAGAAGGAACAGGAAGGGATCGCCAAATCGCCCCCCGCGGGTCCGCCTCAACCGCCGCCGCTGGGGCCGGCGACCGTCCCGCCCGCGGCCCCCGCCGTAACTGCGTCGACGAAAGCCTGCCCCCGCTGCCACACAATCGTGAGGGCGGAGGACGTCGCGTGCTTCTTCTGCGGCTACTCCTTCACTGAAGGAAAACCCTCACCGTAAGCGTATTATCGCCCACCTCCGTTGGGGGCGCGTCCCATGAGGAAGGACGAGGAGTTCAGCGAGTGGTACAACGGACTCGTCGAGGGCGCGGAGCTGAGTGACAAGCGCTATCCGATCAAGGGGATGAACGTCTGGCGGCCCTACGGGTGGTCGATCATGAAGCTGATCGATGCAGCGATGCGGGAGGAGTTCGACTCGACCGGCCACGGCGAGGTCAACTTCCCTGTGCTGATCCCGGAGACGGAGTTTCAGAAGGAGGCGGAACACGTCAAGGGCTTCGAGGGCGACGTGTTCTGGGTCACCCGCGGAGGGTTCAACGAGCTCGACGTGAAGCTCCTCCTTCGACCGACGTCGGAGACGGCGATGTATCCGATGTTCAAGCTCTGGATCCGGAGTCACGCGGATCTGCCGTTGAAAGTGTACCAGATCGTGCCCGTCTTCCGCTACGAGACGAAGATGACCCGGACGTTCATGCGGGTCCGGGAGATCCATTTCTTCGAGGCGCACACGGCCCACGCGTCGTTCGAGGACGCCGAGCAACAGATCCGGGAGGATCTGCAAATCAACGAACGCCTGATGCGGCTCCTCGCGCTGCCGTACATCGTCTCGAAGCGTCCGGACTGGGACAAGTTCCCCGGGGCTCACTACAGCCTCGGGTCCGACACTCTCTTGCCCGCGGGGCGGTCGCTCCAGCTCGCGACGTTCCACCAGTACCGCGACAACTTCGCCAAGGTGTACGAGGTCACGTACGAGGCCGAGGGCGGGGAACACAAGTTCGTCCACCAGACGACGGACGGGATGAGCGAACGCATCCTCGGGGCGCTGCTCGCGATCCACGGAGACGAGAAGGGACTCGTGCTGCCGCCCGCCGCCGCCCCAATCCAGGCCGTCATCGTGCCCGTGCTCGAGAAGGGCCGACAAGAGCAGATGCTCCTCGAGGCGCAGCGGCTCTTCCTCGAGCTCCGGGAGCGGATGCGGGTGAAGCTCGACGATCGAGACATACGCCCCGGCGAGAAGTACTACTACTGGGAGGCGCGCGGCGTCCCGCTCCGCGTGGAACTCGGGCCGCGCGAGATCGAGAAGAGCATGGCGACCGTCGTCCGGCGTGACACCGGAGACAAGAGGGAGCTGCCGCGGGACGCGTTGGGAGACCGCCTGCGGTCCGTGCTCGAGCTGATGCAGATCGCGATGTGGGATCGTGCGGAGAAGATGATCCGGCAGAACACCTTCACGATCACCTCGCTCAACGAGGCGAAGGACGGCTTCAATCGGATGGGGTGGTGCGGCAGCGAGGCGTGCGGCAAGACGATCGCCGACCAGACCGGCATGAGCGTCCTCGGCACGCCCTTCTACCCCGAGGAATTCAAGGGCGTGTGCATCGTCTGCGGCAAGCCGACGAAGCAGGTCGTGTACGTAGCGAAGGCGTACTAGGCCCGCGCAACAACGCCTGCCGTGACCGCGGGGAACCTCGCGACCATAGCGTTGCCGCCGCCGTAAGGCCGATTGTTTGAATCTCAATTTCCGGAATCTCGGTCCGTACCGGGAGGCGGCGGGGCTGGGGTCTCGCGGTACAGGAGCATCCCGACGATGCCGAAACCCACCAGCACCACCGTGACGGCGTACGCGCCGACCCACTCGGGCCGGAGCAGATTCCACGATCCGTACGAGAGGCCCCAGATGAAATAGAAGATGATGCCGCCGAGGAACGTGAGCGCGTAGAACCAGAACGCCACGCTCCGGGGGAAGGGGACCTCGGCCACGCAGCGAGCAAAGAGGGGCCGACCATAAACCTTTTCGGTTCAGCCCTTCGGAGGCCGCTTCCGACGGAGCGGCGCGGTCGTCCGCGCGAGTCGCCCGCGGGTCCGCGCCCACCACGTCTCG
>VBMM01000042.1 GCA_005878415.1 Methanobacteriota archaeon | reverse complement strand
GCAAGTACGGGAAGCTCGAAGTCCTACGGTGAGGCGGCTCCGGGGAATACGGCGTACGCGAGGGCCAGCACCGCCATCGGCACGACCTGCATGAGCAAGTCATCGTCCACCTGCGGGATCTTCGGGCCCTCCATGAGCGTCGCTGCGGCGGTGGCCAAGGCGGCGAACAGGAAGCGCGCCGACCACGACGGGATGCCGCCGAGCGCGAACTCCGCGGCAAAGAACAGCCCGAAATACGCGGCGACCACAAGCCCGCGGGACCACTTCCTCTTGCGGGCGAACGCCGCCAGCGGATCGATCCACGCCATGCCGAGGAACACCGGGACCACGATGTTCGGATCCTTGATGACGAACAGGCCGAAGGCGAGGCCGAGGGCGCCTTGCGCGTACGCCGATACGCGCTGGCCTTCGTACGGTCGGAGCCCGAGCAAAGGGATGCCGAGCGCCATGCGCGCGATCTCGATGCACGCCGCCGTGCCGAGGAAGAGCAGGGTGACGGCAGTCCGCGAGATGCCGCCGGGCAGCGTCTCTGGGATGAGGTAGTACGCGAGAAAGATCGGCGAGACGATGTGCACCGCCCGACGAAAGGCGGAGCTCCACTCCATGGTTCCGACCTCGCGGCACTATTTCGCCGAACTCTGCGCCGCGCCAGTTCGCCTCAATGCCCTTGGACGACATATACGTTGTCGCGGTCAGGAGCGCGCCGAACGGTTTTTGAAGTGCGGATGTCTCCGGCCAATGGATGCCGTTCGTGCTCTTCGTGTGCGTCGAGAACACGTTTCGGAGCGTCCTCTCCGAGGCGATGTTCAACCGCGTGGCGCCGCGAGGCTGGCGTGCCGAAAGTGCGGGCGTCCAAGCCGCACCGGCGATTAATCCGATCGTCGTTGACTTGCTTCGGGAGATTGGGATCCCCCTCGGCCCGAAGACGCCTCGCCTCGTGACGCCCGGGCTCATCGAACATGCGGCGCGCGTCGTCACGTTCGGTTGCCTCGACCGCTGTCCAATCGGAGCCAAGGAGAAAGCCGAAGACTGGCCGGTCCCGGGAGCGACCGGCAAGTCGATGCAGGAACTCCGCGCGATTCGCGACAACCTCCGAGGACGCGTCGAGGATCTGGCGAAGCGGTTGCCGGCCGCGTGAGTGCGCGGAGAAAGATTCAAACGAGGCCCGGACGTCCGGGCGTCCGTGCGACCGCTCCTGCTCACTCATTGCGGTGCCGGGTCTGATGAGTCGGTGCAAGACGCCGCGGACGCAGCCGGCGCGCGGGGGATGGCACTCCTGAAACGTGGTCGCTCCGCGCTCGACGCGGTCGTCGAGGCGATCGTCCTGCTCGAGGACGATCCGCGGCTGAACGCCGGGACCGGCTCACGCATGCGCGTGGACGGTCGCATCCAGATGGACGCCGCCTTGATGGGCGGGGACCTGGAGGCAGGCGCCGTGGCGGCGATCGAAGCCGTCAAGAACCCGATCCGGGTGGCGCGGGACGTGTTCGACACCCCGCACGTCCTGCTCATCGGCCCGGATGCCGTCGCCTTCGCGCGCTCGAAAGGCCACGACCCATACGACCCCGCGACTCCGGAGTCGCGTCGGCGGCTCGAGGAGAGCCTCGCGGCGATTCGGAACGGCCGGCTGCCACGCTACGCCCGGAAATGGAAACTCGTCGAACTCCGCGACACGGTCGGCGCCGTCGCGCGGGACCGTCGCGGTCGCTTCGCGGCCGGGAGTTCGACCGGCGGCACGTCCTTCATGCTTCCGGGCCGAGTGGGCGACTCCCCGATCCTCGGAGCGGGCCTGTACGCGGGTCCGAAGGGAGCCGTATCCGTCACCGGAATCGGAGAGGAGATCCTGAAGCGCGTCCTCTCGAAGTTCGTGTACGACCGCATCGCGGACGGGTTGACGTCGCAACGCGCCGCGGACCGCGGCCTCGCGCTCTTCCCGAAGGACGTGCCGATCGGCGTCATCGCCCTGGATCGTCGAGGATGGGGAGAGTCGTGCAATCGGTCGATGGCCTGGTTCGTCTCGGAGCGACGCCGAACGCTTTAAGACCGGCCACGTTATCACGGACCATGCTACTCTTTGTAGCGGAGGTTTTCGGTGGCCCGGAGGAGCGCGCTCACGAGCAAGATCGAGGCCGAGGTCAAGCTCCTGCAGCGGCACGTCGCGATGCTCAAGGCGATCATGGAGAACCAGCCGATCGGCATCATCCGCCTCTCGGAGCTCCTGAACTTCCCGCAGCACAAGGTGCGGTACTCGCTCCGGATCCTCGAGCAGGAAGGCCTCATCAAACCCTCGCCGGAAGGGGCAGTGACCACGGACCGGCTCGAAGAGTTCCTCGACTACCTGAAGGGCGTCCTCGACTCGATGTCGACGACCGTCCAGGAACTCCGCAAGACGCTCGGCTGATCCGTGGGCGACCGATCACGCGGCGAGCAGCCCGAGGACGCCGCTCACGATCGCGAGGATCGATTCGGTCCCTCCGACGCCTCCGTGCAGGATGAGGGTGGCTACACCGATGATGAGGTTGATCCACGCTCCCAAGCGGGCCTTGCCCCTGAGGAGCGAGACTCCCTGACCCGCCGTCGCGGCGATCAGGATGAGGATTCCTGCCACGAGGCCCACCAGCGCGGCGATGAGGCCCAGGATCCTCTTCTCAGACCATCTGGTTCGAAACATAGACCAAGGCGAGCCGAAAGACGTATCTAAGTCTTTTGAGCCGGACATCGAACGAGAGCGAAAGCGACTTAAGCGCCTCGGCCACGATCAAGTCCTCGTTCGACCACGCGGAGCCCCGCGGCCAACACCTTCTCGCGTAATTTGTTCCGAAGTTTCTCAGAGTGCGAACGATCGCGTGGACGCGGCCCCGGAAAATACTTGAAGGCGCTCTGGTCTGGCGGCGGTGAGCCGTCGTAGCTCAGTCTGGTAGAGCCCCCGGCTGTTAACCGGGTGGTCTCCGGTTCGAATCCGGACGACGGCGCTCCCTCCGGGCGACCGCGGCACGAGAGGGCGGATTCATCGTGCCTTCCCCCGCGACGGTTTGCGACCCAAGAGGAGCACAAAGGCTGCGGCCGCGACCCCCCCGCCGGCAATGAGGATGATTGCGGGGCCGGCGAGAGTCCAGAATCCCTCAGATCCCCCACCCGGGTTCGGGAAGGGCGACGGACCGTCCGCGAGGTAGATCTGGAGGTCCGCGAAGCCCGCGCGGGCCACGTAGTAGACGGCGAGCGACCCGTTTGCCCGGAACACAAAGCTCGCATGCGCGACCAAGTTCTCCGAACTCGGCGACACATTGAGTGCCATGCCGAGGCGTTCCCAACCGGTGCCGTTCCCTGAGAACGCAAAGAAGAGCCTCGAGGTCGAGGTGTCGGAGAGTCCGGTGTAAATCATTCCATAGGACCCACCGACGCGCAAGACCGCACCCGTTTGTACTCCAGCGGAGTCGAAGGAGCCCGACGGTCCCGGGCTCAGCGCCACGCCTCGCTTCGTCCAATTCAGTCCGTCGGAGGACGTCGCAAGGAGGATCAGCGACGGTGTCCGAGACGCCGTCGTGTACCACATGTGGTACGTTCCGTCGAACACCACCCGAGGGAGCGCGACGCCCATGTCGTCTGGTGTACCGGGCGGACCCGCATCAAGGACCATCCCGTATTTCGTCCACGATAGGCCATCCCCGCTCGCGGCGTAGAAGATGCGGTAGCGGTTGCCATCGAATCCGGTATACCACATACGGTACTCGTTCCCGATCTTTCGGACTTCCGGATACGCGATTAACCCGCCTTCTGCCGGGAGCGAGGGTGAGAGGACAACCCCCCACTTCGTCCAGTTACGACCGTCCCCCGACGTGGCGTATCCGATTTGGCAATAGTAGGAGGGGTCGCATCCGAAGTACCACATTTTGTACCCGCCGGTGTCGAGAAGGACAGACGGATATCCCGCCTGCAGCGAATCGAACCCGCCGCCTGTGGCGATGACGAGACCCCGCCGCGTAAGCTGAGTTGAGGATGCACTTACCTCGTGCGGGTTCAAGGATTGCAGCGGAAGCGGCTCGGGGCGAACCCCGCCCAGCGACGTTGCAGCAAACGTCCGAATCGCGCCGATGAGGAGCAGACAGGCGACGATCCACACGGCGCTGCGAAATTCCAACCGAGTCCCTCGCTCCACAGAGTCGCCCTGGAAGCCGATGGACGACTGGTCTACATCTGCATTTCGTATCCCGCATCGGACCCGTTTGGACTCAATCTTCAGATTCCCTCGACCGCCTCGATCGACTTCGAGAGTTCCTTCGAGAGCTTCGAGCGGGCCGCCGGCTTTGACCGTCCGGTAGGTGTGAAGCTCGTTCCCATGTCTCTGGACTACGGCCGGATACAACCAGAGTTCACACGCCATCCAACGCTCGACGAATCCCCGAGCGAGGGGCCGCACCCGCTTCGAGACTTGCTTGCGGAACGCCTCTTTAGCGAGGGAAAGTAGCAACGGCCCCTCGTCCGCCTCCCGGTCCATTGGAAGGCGTGAGTGCATCGACGACAGATAAACGCGCGGGAACCGGCTTCAACCATAGCGGCTCAGTGCCGCGTGCCATCGTCTCATGAGGACCTCGAGGTCTGCAGGGTGACGCACCGTACGTCGGCGCGCGAGTAGCTCGCGTTGGGCCCGCAGGAGCTGGCTTGGTATCCTAGCCCAGATCCCCGTGACGGCTTCTTTCAGGGTCCGCTCCGCCGGTTCGACGGATCGTCCGCTCGCCGCGATATCGAACCCGCGCACGGGCCCGAGAACGAATACACATGGAGATTCCCCTGGAGATTCCCCTTGAAGAAGCAGCCCGTCTACGGGATCGGGAGGAGCCCGACGGACGGCAACGGCGACTGAAGCGATCCGCGGCCGCCGTGGCGACTCGAACGGGGTTCACGACCTCCGTGAGGAGTTCGAGGGTCGCGACGTACCGCGTGTGCTTGCGGTGCGTGTCGAAGACAAACGGGAGTCCGTCGTTCGACCAGACGCCGTATGAGGTCTCTTGAGTCTCCGCGTCGAAGACCGTGACGCCGTTCTCCGCGGGCACGAGCCGACTCGGATCTTGAGCTTCGCGGCTTCGCGATGCACGTTCCTCCCGAGGTGCGCGGGTATTAGAGGAAGCGGGACCGATGGCTTAAGTAACGCAACGCGATTGCGCGGACGAGGGCCCGTAGCTTAGTCTGGTGGAGCGTCTGGCTCATAACCAGATGGTCGTCGGTTCAAAAGGTCCCTCGGGGCACCGCGGGATCGGAAATTCCGGCCGGGCCCATCGTTTTCGTCGCGCTCATAGAGGCGGCGACGGCCTCGCGCGCCTGTTCGTCTTGAGGAGGTGCTCTCGGATGACGTCCCTCGTGCCGAAGACCTTGTCCATGTCGCCGTCCCACTTCGCAAGGACCGGCCCGTACGCGGCCTCGATGCGGTCGATCACGGAACGGACCCGCTTCCGCACGAACCCCGCGTCCTTCCCCGAGTAGACGACCGCCAGGTAGACGTCCTTCCCTCGCTCGATCAGGATCCGATAGTCGCCGAAGTCGAGGTGGTGCAGTTCGCGATGCTCGCCATAGCGGAACGCGTCCCGCACGAAATCCTGGACCGCGGTGAGCATCCCGCTGAGGACATCTTCGTCCTTGTCTTGGGTGAGGCTTCGAGAGAGGTGGTAGATCAGCACGCCGTCCCGGTACACGAGGAACACCTCTTCGATGTGGACCTGCAGACGGCGCATGGCGACGAAGGCGGCGAGGAGCCCAACCGCCGCGATGCCGACGCCGATGTACGCCAATTGGAAGGGGTCCGATCGGATGAGGACCGTTGGACTGTCGGATCGGGCATATCCGATGACGCTTCCCGCGCTGTTCGTGAAGACGGCTTCGAACGTGTTCGGGATGAGCGCCCCGATCGAGGCGTCGCCCCGGACGCGCAGCACCAAGGTCACCGCCTCGGTCTGTCCCGGTGCGAAATCGACATACGACCAGTTCAGCGGGTTCTGACCCGAGACGGGCACGCGAGCTGCATACGAGACGAACTCGAAGCGCGGATCGAGCACGTCCACGAGCCAGAGGTTTCGCATCGTCGCGTTCCCGGTGTTGCGGAACGTGAGATCGTACCGGATTGTATCCCCGGGTCGTGCCTCACTAGGGGTTGCCGCCACGGTGAGCGCGACCTGCGGGGCGCGGAATCGCACGAAGACGGGGAAGGTGGTGGCGTTGTGCGGGTTGCCGTTCATATCGGTGTAGTCGGTGCGGAAAGTGAGCACCTCAAGCGTCCCGTTGGGCACGGACGGCTTTGCCCTCAATTGCAGCGAGAAGGATTTCGGGCCTGGCGCGATGTTCATCCAGTGCCACGTGTACGTCGATCCGATCGCCGTCGGGGTCACGTCCGCCGTGTCGCTATCATAAACAAAGCTAGCGGGGAGCGGCAGTGTGAGCCAGACGTCGCCTGCCACTCCGCTCCCCGCGTTAACCCGATAGATGCTGAAGACACCGATCGTCCCCGCCTCGACCCACGATTGTTGAGGTGCGACGCTGACGACCACCCGGGGTACCGACGCCTCGACGGCATCCGAGAGCAGGAGGACGAGCGGAAGGACGTTCCGGAACGCGTCCGAATACGCCAGGGTGCCGTTGATCGGGAGGCTCTGGTGGTCCGAGACCCAACGTTGGACGGACAGGTTCAGATATACCAGGGTCAGGCCGACCCCAACATTCGTCAGGTAAAATCGGATCGTGGCCCCCGAGACGGTGGCCGGGACGCTTGCGTTGAGGAACGAAAGGCCCGGGTCGATCGTGAGGTTGATCCACGCGTCGCGCGCCGGTTCGTTCCCCGAGTTCGTGAACAGCACGACGGCCGGAATGATATCCAGCGGCGTCGCTTGAGTCGGGACGATCGTCACGAAGGCGGACGTGATCCGAGGCGCCCGAGCGACGACGGTCCAGGACGCGTCCTTCGGCGGGAGGAAGTACCCGTTGGAATTCGTGTAGTTGAGGGTGACCGCATTCGTGACTTCGGCCCCTTCCTCGATTGCCGCGCCGGCGACGGCGGTGACTGTGAACGACCAAGTCGTCAGGGCCGGCATGTTCGAGAACCGGAAGTAGAGGTCGTTCCCGGACACAGTACTCGAGCTGCCCGGGATCGTGTTCGAGGAATCGGAGTCGTACCCGAGCTCGGTTGGCAGGGTGTCGTTGAGCCAGAGTGCTTGTGCCGTCTCCCCGGCGTTCTGCATCGTAATCGTGTAGGCGATTGTCTCGTTGGCGTGGATCGCCGACTTCGAGCTCGTCTTCGACAGACTGATCACTGGCCCGTGGAAGGCGACGTCGGCGTAGGCGAGTTGGACGGGCCACAGGTACCCCTTCTCGTCTGTGTAGTTCAGGAACACGTAGTTGCGGGCGTATGGGATGGGCGGGAGACCGCCTTTGACCTGGACGTGGATGCTGAGGAGGTAGGCGCCCGTCGCGAGGGACGTCCACGTCCAATTGTATGAACCCGTCATGGCGCCTGGATCGGACGAGGACACGAACGTCAACTCGTTCGGCAAGGTGTCGTTAATCCAGACTAGGCCCGCGGTCCCGCTTCCCGTGTTGTTGTACCAGATGTCGTACGTGAATTTGTCCCCACTCCCGACGTTCGAGGCAGTCGCCGTCTTGGTGAGGGTGAAGTGCGGCGCGCGAACGACGGCCTTGGCTTCCGCGAGGTCCATGACGCCGTTCGACTCGACGGCCGTGACATCCACCACGTACGTGCCCTCGGAGAGCGGCGGACCGTACGCGAACCGGAACAGTTTCCAGGCGGACGGGTTCGCAGGGTCCGTCGCGAGGAGTGTCATCGCCGTGTAGTTCACGACCAACGAGCCGGACGGAGACGTCAGGTTGACGCGGACCGCGTTGATTTCCGCGCTCCCAAACGGGTCCGAGACGTTCGCCTGAGCCGCCAGCATGTCTTTGGGCGACCACACCGTCGGCGATCCGTTCGCATCCCGCAGGTCCAAGAGATCGATCCGCACGTACGTCGACGTGTCGAGGTCGAGGCGGGACGCGGCGAAGGTCGAATTCATCGCGAGGATCGCGTCCTCCGAGCCCGTTCCCATGTTCCGAACCGTGAGCCGGATTCGGCCTCCAGCGGGGAAGGTGTGGTTGACGACCGGGAAGGTGAACGGGAAGGGTTGGTAATCCGCGAAGTTGTTCGTGGTCACCCGTCGTTGGACGTACGCAAGAGGCGTGAGCGTGACCCCGTTCCAGTCGGACAGGGTCAGATTGATGTCCAGGTTCTTCGCGTCGTGGGTGGCCGAGTCGAGGTAGAGCGTCGCATTCGTCCCGTAGATGCGGAACGCCCGTGCGAGGACCGGGGCGAGATCGAAATCGTGCGCCGAGGCATCCCGCTTGAGCGTCTCGTTGTATTGCGAGCCCGGGCCGCCGATGGGGAACCCAGGGCGGAGCCGTTCCGATGATCCGACCGTGTCCGGGTTGAGGTAGACCTGCTTCGCCTGCTTTCCGACCAAGACGCTCGCTTGTGTGGACGGCGCGGCGCGAAGGGTGCCCGCTCCGTCGACGTACCTCAGGGTGAGGGCTTTCGTGAGGACCGTTCCGGGTTCCGTTCCAATCGGGACCCGCGCGATCAGATCGAACGTGCGGGGGCCGTTGCCCACGCCGTCAAAGCGGAAGGAGGGCCACGGGGTCGACGCCCCAGCCGTCTGGGCCGTGTCCGAGACGTACACGAGGCCCGGGAGCTGCGTGTCGTTCAACCATGCGGTCTGTGCCGCCGTCGCCCCCGAGTTGTTCAAGTACGCGTGGAACGTCACGAGGTCCCCCGCGTTCGCGTTCGTCCGGGTCGCCACGATTGTCGTCGTGAGGTTCGATTCGATTTCCTGGCCGTATGTTAGGAAGTACATGTCCGTGGGAGTCGCGGGATTGATCCAACCGCCGCCGAGGTTCAGGTTGATCTTCGCCTGGCCGCCCAGATAGACGTCCGCGCCGCTGTGGTGCCACTCGTACGCGTTCGAGAGGAGACTGCTGCAGGTCGCGACGATCCAGTATCGCGTCCCCGCTGCGACGGCCGGGGGACTCGCGAACGGGACGTTGTAGTTACCGACGACCGTGTTCCCGATCACAAGCTGGGCGGTCGCGAGGTCCGCGCTGCCCGGCACCCCGGCGGCGTCCGCTCGGAGCGCGACGGTAAGCGTGTCCGTCGTGTCGCCTCGGTTCCGGAGGCGCAACGTGACGTTCAGCAACTGATAGGCATCAGTCGCGACGAACGACTGGGCCACGCTCTCGGACGAGTAGACGTCGAGATGGTTCGTGCCGTTGATGGTCTGGTTCCACTCGAATGGCCGCTCGCCGAACGCGGCGGCCGGGACGGAGAGGAACGGGGTGAGGCTGGTGCCCAGGAACAACAGGAGCAGGATTCCCACTAGGGGTGAGGTGGGCAGGCGGCGGCTCACACTGAAACCTCGGGACGTTCCGTGGCCCGGTGATTAGAATACCTCAGCGGCTCGGTTATCCCCTCTGATAATTCTTGTTGCGGAGCCGCGATTCCCCGGGCCGATTGTCTTTCCCGACGAGTAACTTTTAGTCCCAGCGACCGTTCAAGCGACCACATGGACGACTTCGGGCTCGAGCCCCGGATCCTGGAGGCGGTCCGGGCCCTCGGGATCGAGTCGTTCACGGAACCGCAGGAGAGGGCGATCCCCCGGATCCGGTCCGGCGCGAACGTCCTCCTCGTCGCGCCCACCGGCATCGGGAAGACGGAGGCCGCCCTCCTGCCCGTGCTCGATCAT
>VBMM01000041.1 GCA_005878415.1 Methanobacteriota archaeon | reverse complement strand
GCGGGCAGCTGTTCTCCTTCAACGAGACGAACTACACGCAGATCGCGGGCGACCTCGCGGCGCGGTCCACGCCGATCGACGGCATCGCCCCGGCACTCGTCAAGACGATGCCCGTCCGGAACGTCGCGGGCAACAAGGGCAACCAGCAGATCACGGTCATGGGGCTGAACGCATCGCACGAGGCGGCGTTCGGGCCCCTCACCACGACCAGTGGGCGGTCCGTCGACGTCGACGATCTGGCGCCCGCCGAGGTGTACGCGAACGGCCGCGCCGCCGCGGACCTGAACGCGACCACGGGGCAGGACCTCACGCTCTTCTACGGCACCACGAACCAGACGCTTGTCCACGTGATCGTCGCGGACATCGTGCGGGACGAGGGCAAGGCCGCGTACGGGCGGGATCCGATCCTCTTCATGGACCTCCGCCGGGCCCAGGCCGCGTTCAACGAGACCGGCTCGATCAACCGGATCCGCGTGTCGAACGTTGGCGGCGTCGCCGATGGCGTCGCCGTCTCCGACCGGGTCGTGCAGGACCTGCGGCTCAGCATCGCGGAGCGCCACCTCGAGCTGCGGGTCCAGGACGTCAAGGCCTCCGAGATCGCCCAGGCGGTGCAAGTCGGCCGGGACGCGACGGAATTGTTCCTCGTCATGGGCGCGTTCGGCATCTTGGCCGGCGTCCTGCTGATCGTGAACATCTTCGTCATGCTCGCGGACGAGCGGAAGCCGGAGCTCGGCATCACGCGGGCGGTCGGGTTCCTGCGGAGGGACCTCCTCACGGTGTTCGCCCTCGAGGGGACGTTCTACGCGGTCGTCGCGGCGGCGCTCGGCTCCGTCGCGGGCCTCGGCCTCGGCTACGTCATGGTGTACTTCTTCGACAAGGTCGTGCCTCACGGCGACGTCGTCGTGACATTCCACTTCGACCCCGCGTCGGTCGTCACGGCGTTCGTCGCCGGCGCCACCCTGACGTGGGCGACGATCCTCCTCGCGTCGTGGCGCGTGAGCCGGCTGAACATCGTCCGGGCGATCCGCGATCTGCCGGAGCCGGGGACGCGGGAGCGTTCGCGCGAGGTCGTCCTCGTCGGCGCGCTCGTGGCGCTCGGCGGGGTCATCCTGACGGCGTGGGGCTTCGCCGCGAACACGGGCATGGGCAAGATTCCGGGCCCCCCGGTCCTCGCGATCGGCCTGGGGATCGCCGCGTCCTCGCGGGGATGGGCGCGTCCCGCGCTCACCCTGGCGTCCTTGTTCAACCTCGGCTGGATCCTCATGCCCGTCGGGCTGCTGAACGAGGCGACGGACAGCGTGTCGATCGCCTTCGTGATGACGGGACTCATCCTCGTCGGCTCGGGCATCCTGATCGCCGTGTTCAACGTCAGCGAGATCCTCCGGGCGCTGCTCCGGCGAGCGAACCGGGGCGCCGGCCGGCCCGTCCTCCGGACCGCGGTCTCGTATCCGATGGAGAAGCGGTTCCGGACCGGGATGACCGTCGCGATGTTCTCGCTCATCCTGTTCATGGTCACCCTCATCTCGATGATCCAGGGGCTGCAGGCGTCGAGCCTCGACACCTTCGTGGAGCAACAGTCCGGCGGGTACGACGTCATCGCGTACACGACCACGTACGGCGAGATCCCGGACTTCCGGCAGCGCCTCCAGGGGAACTTCAGCGAGGCGCTCTTCGCGGGCGGCTGGAACGGCACCGCGAGCGCGAGCGTCCTCCCCGCGCGGTTGCAGGCGATCGGCGGGAACCGGTCGTACGACTACACGCTCTGGGGCGTCGACAACTTCCTCATCCAGAGCAACCAGTATGGGTTCTACAGCTTCCTGCCGTCGTACGTCAACGAGACGGACGGCCGGATCGTGCCGCTGGCGACCCGCCAGGACGTCTGGTCCTCCCTCCGGAACAACCACAGCCTCGCGATCGTCGATCGAAGCGCGGCCGGGCAGAATCAGTTCGTCCCCGACGAGGGCCGCCTCCGGGTCGTTCCCGGCGACCGGATCCGCGCCTTCGACGCGGCGGGCCGCGGCGTCAACCTGACGATCGTCGGCGTGCTCGAGCAGGCGCTGCAATTCACGTCCGGGGTGTTCGTGGACCAGGGCGTGGTCCGCGCCATCTTCCCGGTGGAGGAGCGGTACACGGCGTACTTCTTCCAGATGGCACCCGGGGCCGACGTCGCCGGCTTCCGCGCGGACCTCGAGCGGACGTTCTTCGCGTACGGACTGCAGACGATCGACATCCGCGAGGCGATCGGCCAGGCGTTCGACGCGTCGCAGCAGGTCCTCACGCTCATGGAGGCGTACCTGGCGATGGGGCTGCTCGTCGGGATCGCCGGTCTGGCCGTGATCACGCTCCGCGCCGTCGTCGAGCGGCGCACACAGATCGGCGCGCTGCGGGCGATCGGCTTCACGCAGCGGATGGTGCTGTCCGTGTTCCTCGTCGAGATCGCCCTGATCGCCGTGCTGGGGGTGGGGATCGGCGTGGCCCTGGGGATCGTGTTCGCGTACAAGATCTACGTCGTGTACTTCGCGGACATCATCGTCTTCAGCGTGCCGTGGGCGCACCTGCTCGCGATCATCGGCGGGGCGTCCGTCGCGACGGTCGCGTGCACTGCGCAGCCCGCCGTCCGAGCGTCCCGCATCCCGCCGGCGGAAGCGCTGCGGTACATCGAGTGAGCCGCGCGTCGAGCGTGCCCACGGGAACATACCTCTAAGTGTCGGTATGCCGGCCGTCCGCGGTCGCGGATGCGATGGCCTGCTGGATTTTGGCCCGGCGTCGCGCGAATTCTTGCTCGGCCCGGCGATGGTACGCCGCGATCCGACGGAGCAGCTCCTGCTTCGCCCGATCCGATTCGACGCGGCCGACGTAGTCCTCGTGGCGCGCCGACCGACCGTTCGTCCGCTCGTAGTGCCAGAAGTAGAAGTACCGCCGTCCGTCGAAGTCGCGGACCCGGGCGCCGCATCCGATTTCCATTCTCATACCTCTAAGTAGAGGTATATCCGGGGATGGCCTCAGGCTTCCGGTGGGGTGGGCGAAACAACTCTTGCGTCGCGCTCGGAACAATCCTTTTATGGGCTCCGGGGCTGTCCGCGGAGACGCGCATGGCCGACGCGAAACTCCCGGAGAAAGCGTGGGAGCCTTCCATCGAGGAAGAGGTCCTCGACCTCTGGAAACGGGAGCCGGATTCGTATCGCTTCGACCCCCAGCCTGGCCAGCCGATCTACGTGATCGACACGCCGCCGCCGTATCCGAGCGGCTCGTGGCACGTCGGCGCGGTCATGGCCTACTCCCTGATCGACATGATCGCCCGCGCGCAGCGCATGCTCGGACGCGCTGTCCTGTTCCCGTTCGGCCTCGACCGGAACGGGATCAACATCGAGCGCACGGTCGAGAAGAAGACCGGCAAGCCGCTCCACAAATGGGACCGCGAGGCGTTCATCGCGGAGTGCCGCAAGGAGATCGAGTCGATCGGCAACGGCCTGCTCGAACTCGCGACGCGCGTCGGGATGTCCGCTGACTTCGCGCACACGTACTACACGGACTCCGACGAGTACCGGGCGTACAGCCAGTCGATCTTCCTTGAGCTCTGGCCGAAAGGCCTCTTCTACCGGGGCGAGCGGCCGACGTTCTGGTGCCCCGTGTGCGAGACGCCGCTCGCGGAGGCGGACATCGAGTACGAGGAGCGGCCGTCGAGCCTCGTGACGATGCGCTTCTCCCTGACGTCGGGCGGACATATCCGGATCGCCACGACGCGGCCGGAGCTGCTCGCCGCATGCCGCGCGGTCATCGTGCATCCCGACGACGCGCGCTTCGCGGGCGTCCATGGGAAGCGGGCGCGCGTGCCGCTCTACGGCCACGACGTGCCGATCATCCCACACGCGATGGCGAAGCCGGAGTTCGGCAGCGGCGCGGCGATGATCTGCTCGTACGGCGACATGGTCGACCTCGCGCTGTTCCGCGAGCTGCGCCTCGAGCCAGTCAAGGCGATCGACGAGTCGGGCCGCATGACGCCGGCCGCCGGCTCGCTGAAAGGCCTGAAGGTGGAGGCCGCGCGCAAGAAGGCGATCGACGAACTCCGCGCCGCGGACGCGCTGGAGAAAGTCGAACCAATCCAGCACATGACCCCGATGTGCTCGCGCTCCCTGAACCCGATCGAGTTCATCTCCTCGGACGCGTGGTACATGAAGCAGCTCGAGTTCCGCGACGACCTGCGGCGCCTCGCCCACGAGATGGAGTTCCGGCCGACGCGTCACCGGCAGCTCCTCCTCGATTGGATGGACAGCCTGACGATCGACTGGCCGATCTCCCGACGGCGGTACTACCATACGGAGATCCCGCTGTGGTACTGCAAGAAGTGCGGCGAGACGCTCGCGCCGCCGCCGGGGAAGTACTACCGTCCGTGGAAGGACCCTGCGCCGTTCGACAAATGCCCGAAGTGCGGCTCGACGTCGTTCGTCGGCGAGGACCGGGTCTTCGACACGTGGATGGACTCGAGCGTCTCGAATCTCTTCCTCACGCGGTACGGCAAGGACCCGGCGTTCTTCGCCAAGACGTTCCCCGTCTCCCTGCGGCCGCAAGGTCGCGAGATCGTCCGGACCTGGCTCTACTATACCACGTTGAAATCTTGGGTCGTCCGGCGCACCAAGCCGTTCCACCGGGTGTTCATCCACGGCCTCGGCCTCGACGCCCGCGGGCGCGCGATGCACCGGACCCTCGGCAACGTCATCGACCCATGGCCCCTGATCCGGAAGTACGGCGCCGACGCGATCCGCGCGTTCGTCGCCGGCGAGACGAACCCGGGGGACGACTTCCGGATCTCGGAGCAGAAAATCGGCGGGGCCGCGAAGTTCGTCACGAAGCTGTGGAACGTCGCCCGGTTCATCTCGTCGTTCGAGGAGCCGGACGCCGGCAAGCTGCAACCCACGGACGAATGGATCCTCGCGGAGCTGAACCGGCTCATCGAATCGGCCCGCGGCGCCTACGAGGACCTGAACCTCTTCCTGCCGGCGAACCGGGGACGGGACTTCCTCTGGAACCTCTTCGCCCCGCACTACGTCGAGATGGTGAAGGCCCGCGCGTACGAAGGCGACACGGGCGCGCGGTGGACGCTCCACGCGTGCCTGCGGGACCTCCTGCGGCTCCTCGCCCCGATCGTGCCCTTCTCGACGGACCGGATCTGGCGCGTCGTGTACGGGGGCGGCATCCATGCGGAGCGCTTCCCGATGCCGCGGGACGGCATCCCGGCGTCGCGCGCGGACTTCACCGAAGGTCTCGTGACCTTCAACGCGGACGTCTGGAAGCGGAAGAGGGACCAGGGCCTGAGCCTGAACGTCGA
>VBMM01000040.1 GCA_005878415.1 Methanobacteriota archaeon | reverse complement strand
CGGGCGCGGTCCACCTCGGCGATCATGTCGACGGCATGCTTCAGATTGCGATTGTTCGCGGCAATCCCCCAGAGGCCGAGCATGACGAGGGCGACGGCGATGGACAACGCGAACGCGCCGCCCGCCACGGCCCCGGACGCCTTCTGAATCGCGTCTTGGATGCCCGGGACGAGGACCAGGACCCCGATCGTGGTGCCGACGATCAGGAGCATCGTCCAGAAGACGGTGAGGACGATCCGCCGCCCGACCCGTGCTTGGGAGCTGAGCGTCATGGAGACAACTTGGTCTTGTCTAGAGGACTCGTGTCGAGCTAGATAAAACGATTGGTCCGAATGACGGCAGTGGCATAAATTGAAGGGGACGGCGGGCCTCTTCCGCCGGCGTGGCCGGGCGATTCGGAGCCGTGCTCGCGTTCGTCCGTCGACTTCCTTGGTACCGGTTCGGCGCCGGCGCGCTCGCGGGAGGCGCGGGCCTGCTCGTCACGTTCCTCATGCGGTCCTTTGCCCTCGGCGTCTTCCTGCCGGAGATCGCGGTCGACTTCGCGGTCG
>VBMM01000039.1 GCA_005878415.1 Methanobacteriota archaeon | reverse complement strand
GCGGCCTTCTTCCGGCGGATCCAGAAGTGGCTGAAGAACCGATGGTACGTGATGGCGTTCTACACCCTCAGCTCCGCGGCGATCGTCCTCCTGTTCATCTTGCCGCTCCTCGGCGCGGGCTTCTTCGGGTCCGCGACGTTCGCGGGCCCAACCCTCGCGACGCTGAGCCAGCTGCTCGGCGCGTGGATCTACGCCGCCGTCCTGGACCACATCCTGATCGACGTCGCCGCGGAGTATCCGGAGGGATTCAGCCTCTCCCGTCGGCAGTTCCTCATCGGCTCGGCCTTCGCCGTCATCGCGACGGCGCTGGCATTCTACGGCTTGGCGAGCCTCGCCGCCCAGAAGGGACGGCTCGTGTTCGCGTCGATCCAGGAGATGTTCGCGAAGGAAATCACCCCGACCTCCGAGTTCTACGTCGTCACGAAGAACCTGATCGACCCGGACCTCCATCCGGACGTCACCGCGGATCGCTGGCGGCTCACCGTTGGCGGGATGGTCTCGAACCCCGCGTCCTACCGGTACGCGGACCTCACGGGCCTCGCCGCGATCAACGAGTTCGTCACGCTGGAGTGCGTGAGCAACGAGGTCGGCGGGAACCTGATCAGCACCGCTGATTGGACGGGCGTGCGGCTCTCGGCCCTCCTCCAGTCCGCCGGGGTCGACCCTACCGCGGACTGGGTCGTGTTCACCTGCGCCGACGGGTATACCGCCGCGATCCCGATGCCGAAAGCGATGGATCCCGCGACGATCGTCGCGTTCCAGATGAACGGCGCGAACGAACTGACCTCCGCTCACGGCTACCCCGCCCGCATCATCGTGCCCGGGTTGTACGGCATGTTCCATGCGAAGTGGCTGACGAAGATCGAGGCCACCCGGGGCGAGTACCTCGGGTACTGGCAGCAGAAAGGCTGGACGAACTCGAACTACGGCATCAATGGGCAAGAGAACGGACGGGTCCACACGACCGCGATCATCGGCGCGCCGCGCGACGGCTCGGTCGTCGGCTCTCAGGTGACGATCGGCGGCGTCGCGTTCGCGGGGGATCGCGGGATCTCCGCCGTCGAGCTGAGCATCGGTGGCGGTCCGTGGACCGCGGCGACCCTGTACCCACCGGAGTCGGGCCTCACCTGGAGGCTCTGGACGTTCGTCTGGACCCCTCCCGGGAGCGGGTCGTTCAAGATCGTCGCGCGGGCGGTCGACGGCGCCGGGGCGCCACAGGAATCGATGCCCGCACCGCCGTTCCCGAACGGGTCCGCAGGGTACGACGCAATCACGCTGCTCGTCGGTTGAGCGTCACGCCTTCTTCGTCGCCACGCTCGTCGTCAGACCGAGGACCGTGATCCCGAATCCCGAGAACGCCGTGATCCCGCCGATCCACATCCAGGTCGGATCGTTCGACATGAACGAGCCTTGCAGGATCCCGATGCCCTGGAGGGTCCACACGAGGCCCGCCAACAGGAACAGGATCCCGAAGACGACGAGGATGAGACGCATCGCGGGCTCCCA
>VBMM01000038.1 GCA_005878415.1 Methanobacteriota archaeon | reverse complement strand
ACAAGTGCGACTTCTTCGGGATCGCGACCGCGAGCTCCGGCGCGAGGACGGTCAGGTACTCCTTCCGAATCGAGGCGAACGAGCGGTCCATCGAGGCGACGGGGATCTCCGCGAGGCCGGCGAGGGTCTCCTGCGCCCACTGCTCGTACGCGATCTCCGCGCGGCGGGTCGCGATGCGGGCGGGCAGGCTCTCCAGCACCGCCTGCGTGTGCCGCACGTCCGCGCCGAACGCCCGCGATGCGGACGCGTCGGACCGGTACACCTCGAGCTTCTCCTGCGCCTCGCGGAGTTCGTCTTGCCAGAGTCGCACGAGGTTGTCGTCGCTTTCCTCTTCGCCGGACACGGGTCTCTGTGCAGCGTCGATCCGCAGCTGCTCCATGAGTTCCGTCATCGCTCCTCACCCCGGTACCCTTCCGGGTCCGCGACCACGTCGGCGTCGATCGAGCGACGCCTCCGTCGCACCGCGTCTCCCGGGCACTCGGCCCCGGTCGACCGAACTGCGTGTAATATGCGGATGCGGGCGCTTAAAACTGCGGGTTCCTGCCGCGTGCCGCCGGCGCTCAGCCGCCCGTCATCACGAGGCCCTCGTGCTCCCGCCAGCTCTTGTACAACTCCTCGATCTCGTACGGCGGCGCGTGGCACGACAGATACCGCAGGCGCGTTCGGCCGACGTTCCGGATGCCGTGCGTGCTGCCGGCGGGGAAGTACACGGCCGTGTCGGGACCGAGGACTTTCGTCTCGCGGCCGGAGGTGACCGCTCCGCGGCCCTCGACGATGTAGTACATCGACTCGACCGTGCGGTGCTCGTGGACCGGCGTGCTCCCGCCCGGGCGGACGTCGACGACGGTGATCATGAACTTCCGCGAGCCGACCGTGATCGGGCTGATCAACTGATAGGAGAGGCTCTTGTCCCCCTTCAGGGCCTTGGCGGCCTTGCGGCGGACGACCTTCATGGGCCCACGGCGGGCCGCAAAGGAAGCGGGCCATTTGGAGTTTCGCATGGGGCGGACCGCACAAATGTTAAAGGGCGTTCGACGGGTTCGCGGCGCAATGGTCCGCGTCCAGGTGATCGCCTACACGCCGACCGACGTCATCGAAGAGGCCGATGTGACGGTGGGCCGTTGCCGGGAACTCCTGGAGAAATACGCGGTCACGTGGGTGAACGTCGTCGACCCGGACACGCGGACCGTCGAGGAACTGGAGACGCTCTTCGCCTTCCCTCCGCTCACGCTGGAGGACGCCCAGAACCAGGACCTCGCCCCGAAGATCGACGTGTACGAGGATCTCATCTTCGTCGTCGCCCGCACAATCGTGTGGGCGGAAGACATCGACACGGACCAGCTCTCGCTGTTCCTCGGGAGGAAGTTCATCGTCACGGTCCACGACAAGGCGCTCCCGCAGCTCGAGGACGTGCGGATCGGACTGCGGAAGAAGAACCCGCGGATGCTGAAGGCGGGCGCGGACTTCCTCGCGTACACGATCCTCGACGTCCTGGTGGATTCGTACTTCCCGCACCTGGACCGTTTCCAATCCCTCCTGGACCAGCTCGGGGACGAGATCGTCCGGCGTCCGAGCGGCGAGGGCATCACGCGCCTCCACGAGCTCCGGACGGACATCGTCCGTCTGCGCAACTCGCTCCGGCCGCAGCGAGACCTGTTCGGCGTCTTGAGCCGCCTCGAGATCCCGCTCTTCCACAAGGAGACGCGGAACTACCTCCGCGACGTGCAAGACCACATGATCAGCGCGCTGGACACGCTCGACGCGAACCGGGAGATCGCCGCGAGCCTCATGGAAGTCCAGGCGACCCTGGTCTCGAACGAGGTGAATGAGGTCATCAAGGTCTTGACGGTCCTCTTCACGGTGACGCTGCCGATCGCGCTCGTCTCGAGCGCCTTCGGGATGAACGTGGCGTTCTTTGGATTCAACCAGCCGGAGGGCCTCTACCTCGCGCTCGCCCTGATGATCGTGCCGACCCTCGCGCTCGTGGTGTGGATGCGCCGGAAAGGTTGGCTCGGACGCCCGCACGCGGCCCGGAAATAGCGGGACGTCGATGCAGGACGGGGGACGCCGATGGCCCCGTGGAAGTACACGGACGATTCGTACAAGGAGTACACGCGCACCACGTGGAACGAAAGCGCGCAGACCTATTCGAAGATCCTTCGATGGCTCGAACCGTACGGCTTCGATTTGGTCGCCCGGGTGGACCCGAAAATCCATGAGCGCGCGCTCGACATCGCGACGGGACCCGGAGAGCCCGCATTGACGATGGCCCGGATGGTCGGCCCCGAAGGAGACGTCGTCGGCATCGATCTCTCCGAGAAGATGATCGAACGGGCGACGAACAGCGCGAAGGAGCGGCGCATCCTCAACGCCGCGTTCCGCGTGATGGACGCGGAGAAGATGGACTTCCCCGACGACACGTTCGATCTCGCCGCGAGTCGTTTCGGCTTCCAGATTTTCACGAATCCGGAGGCGGCTGCGGCGGAGGCCTACCGAGTGTTGAAGCCCAGAGGCCGGGTCGGCGCGACCGTATGGAGTACGGCGGAGAAGGCGGCCGCGCTCCACGTGATCGTGGGACCGATGCTCGAGTTCGCCGAGCCCGATGAG
>VBMM01000037.1 GCA_005878415.1 Methanobacteriota archaeon | reverse complement strand
CGGGCGAGAGCTCTGCCTCGCTTCTGGATTGCGGCGAGGTCCACTCGGAGGGCGGCTTGGTAGCTGGCGTGCCATTTCTCGTAGTCGAGCCCGTAGGCCTCCGCCCGCTCGGTCGTCACCCTCCCGATGGGGAGGTCGACATGGCGGACGCGACGCTTGCGCAACGGCTCGTCTTGCCGGAAGTTCCCCATCGCATTCGCATCAAACTTCTCCGGCGGAATGTCCCGCATCGGTCGCGCGTCCCCGGGCCCGCCGAGGTACATGTCCGCGGTCACCGTCTTGTGAATCGCGTATTCGACGGGCGATGGCTGACCCAACCACTTCGTCGACAACTCCCGCATCGACGTGAACCACAAATCGTCGGTCATCAGGGTGATGTGTGTGTCGCTGCCCGCGCGTCGGGCTTCGAGCGCGAGCGCTTCGGCGAGGGCGATCGTCGGCGTATACGTGTAGATTTCGAACACGTCTTTCCACGCGAGGCGCAGAGACGTGCGGACGACTTGGCGGGCAAGTGGGATCCATTCCTCAAATGCGGTTGCGCTCGGCCTCTGAGCAGCGGCGACGCCCATGGTGGCTCCTCCGTTCCGAGAGCAGCTCGCGACGGCTTAAAGGCGTGGAAATCGGGCCGCGTGTTCCGGAAGGAACGGATTAAGTAGCGTCGCCCGCATCGGCGCGGCGCCCCATGCCCTCCCGGCCGTACAAGGACCTCGTCATCTACGGATGCTTCGTCCTGAATCGGCTCGTCGCGGACATGTGGATCGATCTGTACCAGGACGGACTCGAGGCGAAACTGGACTCGGTGCTGCCGACGCAGGAGGGCCTCTCGAAGGAGGAGGTGAAGCGGGAGATCAAATCGAACCACTTCATGACGGACCGCGTGATCGAAGGATTGCAGAAGGAAGGGCACGTGACCGTCGAGGTCCTCGACGGACACTACCGCATCCGCATCACGCGCGACGGCGTGCTCCACATCCGCCGCTACAACGAATTCTATCGGAAGATCTACGACGAGCAGATCCGGGACCACTATCGCTTCACGAAGGCGCCGTTCTGGCTTCGCGACTAGGCATGGTGGGCGCCGCTCTCGCGGGGCTCGGCCGCCGCCTCCTCCGGTTCGGCGTGCGGCTTCGACGGTTGGCGACCCTCGTACACGCCGACGATCTCGATGGCCCCCTCCGCGACGTGGACCTCGGTCGGGCGGAACGGATAGGCGGACAGCATGCCCGTGATGAACCTCTCCCCGGCCGCGGACGTCGCGGGCGTCAGGTCCGTCTCCACGCGGATGCGGATCCTCGAGCGGCCCTTTTCGTCGCCTGCCCGCCGGACGTCGATGAGCCGTTCCGCAACGAGCGGCAGGAGCCTCTCGGCGCCGACCTGCAGGTCCTCGATCGTCGGATACATCACCCGGAGGACGTCCCCCAGCTGCCTCCCGGCCTGGAACCACTCTTTCCCCAGCCAGTCCGGGTCCGTCTCAAAGAGTCGGTCGACCATCTTCCCGATGAGCGTGCGGGGGAGGAGCGGCATGCCGCCGACGTCCTTCGACACCCGCATCGTCTTCCACGCGGGCAGGATCTCCGCTGGGCTGCCCCCGTCGGCGCACAGGCGGAGGGCGGCCTCCAGGAGTTCGTTCGCGAGGGCGTACGCCGTCTTGCCACGGCGGGAGGCCTCGGCCGTGAGGCGCTCCGCGGTCCACCTCTCGACTTCGACGTGCGTCTTCGACATTTGGCGACCGGCTCCGCTCGATTCTCAAAGGTGATATTCTCATGCGCGGTAATATCCCCTCTGATTCAAGGCGATGCGTTTGCAACACAGTCCCGGGGGCACGCAGGCGTGGAGCGCCCCTCGGCGGGCGTCCGGGCCTCAGGCCGGGGTGGGCCGCCCGCCGGAGGGTACGGCCGACTCGACGACGAGCGGAATGAAGTCGTAGGTGCCGTCGGCCCGCTCGACCGCGAGCTCGAGGGAGCACGCGAACGTCGACCCGCGGATCCGGACCCGCACCGCTTCCTTCGTCAAGAACTCGTAGACGTCGGGGGTGACGCTCTCGTCTTTCTTCGCCCGCCAGAGGACGAGGATCCGCGCCGGCGGAATCCGGGTCGCGACGGCCACGTCCTCGACCGCCGCCTTGAGGGCTTGGAGGTCCGGCAGGGTCGGGGCGTGATCGAACGCCTTCAAGAAGACCGCGAACCCCGGCAGGCCGACGTTCAGGACGCGCCAGACTAGAGTGGGCTGCTGGCGGATGTACGCATCGAATGAGTAGGTGAGGCCCGTCTTCCCGGTCAGCAGGGCCGGGACCGCGACGGATCCGGGGGTCGCCAGGATCCCACGGACGTCGGCGCTCGTACCCGCCAGGTAGGTGAGGATGCGCTGCACGGCGTCCTTCCCCTCCGGTACGTACACCACGGGGTCGGCCTGGCGCACCCGCTGGATGACGCGATGTCGCAACGCGAAGTAGTCGAAGAACGAGCGCAGGTCCTGCATCAGCTCCAGGATGAGAAACCCGAGAATGAACAGGGCCACGAGCACGATCCCGAGGAACAGGAGGCCGCCCATCGAGACGACTTGCAACGCGCCGAAGATCCCCGCGAAGACCAGCAGCGCGAGCCGGCCATTCCGGCCAGAGATGCGACGCATCCCCAGGAGGATCGCGACGATCGGGATGAAGAGGAGGAACGTCGCCGGAGGGAAGCCGGTGATGGCGGACAGCACGATGATCAGGAAGAAGTCGAGGAGGAGCCAGAGGGAGACGAACCAGCGGACGTAGCGGAGCGTCTTGCGGATCTTCGGCGTCTCGCGGTCCACGGATTCCGCGAGGTCGAAGATCGCGGTGATCGGATCTTCCACGGCGCGCGCGTCGCGCATCGGTCGGTCGCGGTCCACGGTGAACGACGAGTTTGGACGTATTTAATGGGGTCGGGAAGATTCGCGCGAACGGCACGCGTCGCATGCTTTATACCGCGCTGGGTCTTCGGCGGCGCGTCGGGGTGGCTCAGCCTGGGGGAGCGTCGGACTCATAGGGTTTCGCCGTGCGTTCGACCACGGCGCTCCTGAGGCATCCGGAGGTCGCGGGTCCAAATCCCGCCCCCGACATCCACCGGCGTGCGGCCTTTGCGTCGACGCTGCCCGCCTCCGCCCTGGAAAGACCGGAATTGTAACAGCGGATGTTACACACGACAAAATACTGCCCGCTCCGGTGCGCGGGCGACGTGGGCGCGGGGGGAGCGGTTCCGCCCCTCCCGCCAGGACGGAGGGGATAAACATGGCGGACGACGAAGCGGGCATGTCTCGACGGAGTTTCCTGAAGAAGACCGCGGTGGGAGCGGCGGCCGTGGCGGCGGTGGCGGCGGCCCCGACGATCCTACAGGTGACGGAGAATGCGACGGGTGCCCTGCCGGCGGGAGATTCGAGCGCACCGCTCATGGCATACGTGAAGGACGCCTCGACGGGGACCGTCGTGGTGATGTGGGGCACAAAGGAGTTCGTAGCGAGGGACTCGGCCCTCGTCTCCCGCCTCGCGACGTACACGAAGGGGTGAGGGACGTGTCGTCCCATCGCGAGGCGCCGACGATTTCGAAGGATCCCGTCGCGGACAACACGGACCTCTACGCGTTCGTCGATCCGGTCGACACCTCAAAGGTCACGATCCTCTCGAACTTCATCCCGCTCGAGGAGCCCGCCGGCGGCCCGAACTTCTTCCAGTTCGGGGACGACGTCCTGTATGAGATCCTCATCGACAACAACGGGGACGGCGTTGAGGACGTCACCTACCAGTTCCGTTTCCGAAACCTCACGCAGAACCCCGCCACCTTCCTGTACAACACGGGCCCGATCGGGTCCCTCACGGATCCGAACTGGAACGTGCGGCAGCTCTACTCCGTCACGAAGGTCCTCGGGCCCCGGAGGACCGGGGCCTCGATGCTCCTCGGGTCCGACATCCCCACGCCGCCCGTGCGGATCGGACCGCGCTCCACGCCGGGCTACGATGCGCTCGCGAGCGCCGCCGTGACGGACCTCGGGAACGGGGTGACCGTGTTCGCGGGGCAGCGCGGCGAAGGGTTTTACGTCGACCTCGGATCGATCTTCGACCTCGGGGCCCTGCGTCCGTTCCAGAACCTGCATCTGATCCCCACGCCCGCGGCGGACGGGAAGGACGGCACGAAAGGGTTCAACGTCCACACCATCGCGATTCGCGTGCCGAAGACGGACTTGACGCAGGGCGGATTCAACCCCGGTCCCGGCGACGTGCTGGACGCACGGTCCACGATCGGCGTGTGGTCCGCCGCGAGCCGTCGGAAGGCGACCGTCCGCGAGAAAGACGGGCGCACCGTGCAGACGGGCCCTTGGGTCCAGGTCTCCCGCCTCGGCGAGCCGCTGATCAACGAGGTCGTGATCGAGCTGGGGGAGAAGGACTTCTGGAACAGCGCCTCGCCCGCGGGCGACTCCCAGTTCTTCGACGACTACGCGCACCCGCAGCTCCAAGGCCTGCTCCCGGTGCTCTATCCGGGCGTCTTCCCGAACCTTGCGGGCTTGACTGCGAGCGGCGCGTCGCGGGGCGACCTCGTGGCGATCCTCCTGACGGGGATCCCGCCCGGGATCATCCCGGGGTTCGCGAACACGAACGGCCCGACCCTCGCCGACGAGTTGCGGCTGAACGTCGCGATCGCGCCGAGCTATGCGCCGGGGGACATCAATCCGGACGGCTCGAGTGCGAAGCGGTTCGGTTTGCTCGGCGGGGATGCGGACGGCTTCCCGAACGGTCGGCGGGTGTTCGACAACATCACCGCGGTGGAATTGCGGGCGATCGCGGGCGTGACATACCCGCTCGTCGTCCCAGGCTTCGTCCCAGACGGCGCCGCCGGCCTGCTGACGGACGGCACGAAGGAGGACCTCCCGTTCCTCACGAGCTTCCCGTACCTCGCGACGCCGTACGAGGGCTACGAGCATTCCCACGATTGAGAACGTCGGGCGGGCGATCCAGAGCCGGTCGCCGCCCGGGATTCCCATCTTCCGTACCGCAATGCCCCAGAATGCCTCCTTATAAGGGGCCGCATCAAGCTACCGGCACGAGCGGGGCCTCTTCAAGCGATTGTCAGGGTCCGCGCCACGTCACGCTTAAGTCCCTGGACCCTCAGTTCGAAAATTGTCCCAATACCGCTAAGACCCGCTATGGATGGGGTGGCGCAAAGGAGGTGAAAGCACCATGGAAGCGACCCGCACGCGGTCAGCCACCGGGTTCGGCCAATCGTGGCGCGAACTCGCGCACACCCCGACGTACCAAGTGCCCATTGTACTTGGTTCGATCGTGGCGCTGCTCGTGGGCATCCTGACCTATGTCTTCGCCGCGGCAAACGCAGGCGCGATCGTGCCGGCGACGCCCGAGATGGCCTATATGGTCATCTTCGGGGTCATCGGCCTGATTGCCTACGGCGTGGCGAAGCAAAACGTGCAGAATGGCTCCATCGTTGCCGCCATCGCCGGTCTGGCGCTGGTGGTCCTCGTGGCGACGCAGACGGGCCTGTTTGCAGGCCTGCTCCTCCTCGCCGGGGCCATCTGGAGCCTAGCG
>VBMM01000177.1 GCA_005878415.1 Methanobacteriota archaeon | reverse complement strand
AAGGAGGAGCCGCTCAAGAGGGAACTGGAGGACTTCCTGGCGGCGGTGCGGGACAAGCGCGCCCCGCTCGTCACGGGCGAGGACGCCCTGGAGACGCTGCGCGTCGCGGAGGGCGCGACGGAGAGCCATCGCAAGGGGAAGGTCGTCCAGCTCCTCTGATGGCCGGCGAACGAGAATCAGAACTGACCTTTGCCGATCGCGCGGTAGACGAACCCGGCCTTCACGACCTCCGGGCCGTCGAACACGTTGCGTCCGTCGACGATGACGCGCCGCCGCATCCCGCGCCGCAACGACGCGAGGGAAAGCTTGCGGTACGCGTCGTGCGCCGTGACGATTGCGACGCAATCGGCCCCCTTGACCGCGGCTCCCAGGTCGCGCACAATCGTGTAGCCGCGTTCCGACCGCGCGAACGGATCGTGGATCACCGCGTCCGCGCCGCGACGTCGGAGCTCCTGGACCATCTCCTTGGCCGGCGTGTTCCGGGCGTCCTCCGTGTTCTCGCGGTATGCGAAGCCGAGCACGGCCACGCGGGCGCCCTTGAGCTTGCGGCCGGACGCCGCGAGCGCTTCCTCGACGAGCCGCGCCATCCGGAGCGGCATGAAGTCGTTGACCGCGCGGGCGGTCGGGATGAGCTCGGGCTTCGTCTGCACCGCCGGGCCGACGAGGAGCCACGGGTCCTTCGGGATGCAGTGGCCTCCGACGCCGGCGCCGGGCACGAGCATCATGCGGAACGGGCATGTGTTGACGAGCTCCCGCACCTCGTACGCGTTCACGCCGAGTTCCTCGGAGATCAGCGCGACCTCGTTGGCGAAGGCGATCTGCACGTCCCAGTACGCGTTCTCCGCCGTCTTGACGACCTCCGCGGTCGTCCAGTCCGTCGGATGGATCTCGGCCTTCACGAAGCGACGGTAGAAGGCGAGGCCCTTGCGCAGGCCGACCGGTTCGCTCGCGCCGAGGATGCGATGGAGGGTCGTCAGGTTCAGGAGGAGCCTCCCCGCCGTGAGCCGCTCGGGGCAGTGGACGAGGTGGAAGTCACGGCCCGCCTTGCGGCGCGACGCGCGCTCGAGCGCCGGCCGGACGACCTTCGCCATCGTGCCCGGGGCGAGCGTCGATTCGATCGTCACGAGGGCGCCTTCCTTCAGGTGGGGGCCGATCGTCGCGAGCGCCCCTCGGAGCGCCTTGTACTCCGGATCGTGGGTGGTGGGCTCGATCGGCGTCTCGACGCACACCGCGACGACGTCCGCATCGGCCGCGTCCAGGGGGTCGAGGGACGCGCGCAGACGTCCCTTCGCGACTTGGGCCTTCAGGAGGTCCGCGAGGCCCGGCTCGCGTCCGCGGAGCGGGCTGCGTCCCGTGTTCACCGCCTCGACTTTCTCCGGGTCGATGTCGATCCCGACGACGGACGCGCGGGTCGCCGCGACCGCTGCGGCGAGCGGCACGCCGACGTAGCCGAGGCCTACCACGGCGACCTTCACATGCGCGCGGATGCGGCCCTGCCGGATAAAAGTTTCAGGGCTGTGCCAAAACACGAGAACGATTATATGTCGTCGTCTCGCTCCCACGGTCCGTGAAGATCGCGAGCGTCGTCGGCGCGCGACCGCAGTTCATCAAGGCCGCGCCCGTGAGCCGCGAAGTGCGGCAGCACAACGAGGAGATCCTCGTCCACACGGGCCAGCACTACGACGACAACATGTCCGACGTCTTCTTCGAGGTCCTCGACCTCCCGAGGCCCGACTACAACCTCGGAATCGGAGGCGGGAGCGCCGCCTGGCAGACGGCCGAGATGATCCGCGCGCTCGAGGGCGTGCTGGAGAAGGAGCGGCCGGAGTTCGTCCTCGTGTACGGCGACACGAACTCGACCCTTGCCGGAGCGATCGTCGCATCGAAGATGGGCGTGCCCCTCGGACACGTCGAGGCGGGCCTGCGCTCGTTCAACCGCGCGATGCCCGAGGAGATCAACCGGATCGTCGCCGACCAGCTGTCGACGCTCCTGTTCTGCCCGACGCAGACGGCGGTCGACAACCTCGCCCGCGAGGGGGTCGAGCGGGGCGTGCACCTGGTCGGGGACGTCATGTACGACATCGCCCTGCAGAGCGCCCAGGCCGCGCGGTCGCGCGATGTCTCGGTCCGGTTCGGGGTGACGCCGGGCGAGTACCTCCTGGCGACGCTGCACCGGCCGGGCAACGTGGACGACCGCGGGGTGCTCGAGGGAATCGTCCGCGCGTTCGGCCGCTCGCGTCGGCCGATCGTGTTCCCGGTCCATCCGAGGACGCGGAAGAACCTGGAGGCGTTCGGCCTCTGGGACACGCTCCGCGCCAGCGTCAAGGCCATCGAGCCGGTCGACTACCTCGACTTCATCGCGCTGCTGATGGGGGCGTCGAAGGTCCTCACGGATTCCGGCGGCGTCCAGAAGGAAGCGTACTTCTTCGGCATTCCGTGCGTCACGCTGCGCGACGAGACGGAGTGGATCGAGACGGTCGAGGACGGCTGGAACGCGCTCGTCGGGACGGAGCCGGAGGACATCCTCGACGCGATCGAGAAGTTCAACCCCGCCGGGACGAAGTCCAAGTCGTTCGGGGACGGCCACGCCGCGGAGAAGATCGCGCGGATCCTCGACAAGTTCGTGTGACGCCCGCATCCGTTAAGCCGGGTGCCGCCATCGCGATTGACATGGAGGCGGCCTCCTTCGCCGCGATCGGGGTCATCGTCTTCGCGACGGCGTACGCCTTCGCGCGGCGGGCGCTGGTCTCCCTCGTCTACGGCGTCGCGGTCCTCGCCGTGTACGCGCTCGAGGTCGCGTCCGCCGGCGGGCCGTTCGTCCTCGCCTCGCCCGTCCTCGGGGACCTCGGGTTGCGGTTCGCTCCCGGCGTCTGGCCTGCGCCGTGGACCTGGATCACGTTCGAATTCGTGCACGCATCGGAGACCCACGTCCTCCTGAACCTCCTCGGGCTCATCCTGATCTCGCCGGGGTTCGAGGAACGGATCGGCGGCGTGCGCTGGGCGGTCCTCTTCTTCGCCGGCGGGGCCTTCGGGGCCGTGGTGTTCCTCGCGGTGCACGCAGGCGCGTCGACGGTCCTCGTCGGGGCGTCCGCGGGCATCCTGGCGGCGTTCGGCGCGTACGGCCGGCTGTTCCCGCGGGAGCGGGTCACGCTCTTCCTCCCGATCCCCGGGGTGCCATCGCTGCCGATCGCGCAGGTCGTGCTTGGCTATCTCGTCCTGGAGATGGCCTTGAGCCTGTTCGGCGCGCGGGGCATCGCGTGGGAGGCCCACGTCGGCGGCATCGCGTTCGGCTTCGCCGCCGCCCCCGCGGTGATGCGCCTCCCGACCCCCGGCCGCCGTGCGGCGCGGCTCCGTCCCATCGAGGGGCTACGGGACCTCGCGACGACGCCGGAACTCCAACGGATCCTGGAGGAGGCGGAGCGGGCGGACCTGCCGGAGACTCGGGATGCGTGGATCGAGAAGTTCGTCGCGGGCGCGCGGTGTCCGCGGTGCGGAGGCCCGTTGCAGCGGCGATTCGGCGGCCTCAGAAGCACGTGCGGCTGGCGTCGGCCGGTCTGAACCCCGCGAGGCTCCCGGACCCCGCCGAGCACGGGCTAACATGTTAGCCCGTAGGATCCACGCTCTCCCCGATCGCGGCGGCCGACGTCGCGGCCGGTCGTCCCAGCACTTTCACCCCCCTCCTGGAAAGGCTATTATATGGCCGTTCATATATATACGGTTATCCCATGATCGAAACCTACAACGGAGAGCGCGTGCTGTTCTCGTACGACGCGACCGGCGCGTCCCGGGCCGCGGCCGTCCAAGTCTGCCGCATCATCTTCGGCCGGCGCCGCGTGGATACGAACGGGGTCGCTCACGATGAGAAAGGGTTCATCGACCGCTCGGGCGTCGTGTGGATCGGACAGAGCGTGTTCATCCTCCCGCCGCGGGACGGGGAGGAACTCGCGACGAAGCTCGGCCACCTCGGGGTGCGGGTGGCGATGGCCCCGGTTACCATCACCCTGCCTTGCCTGGAGCGATTCCGGAGGCCCGCGAAAGCCTTGGCCTAACATGTTAGCCCGAGGGGGACGGGGACCCGCGGGGCCCGAGGACCGCAAACCCTTTCTCCGACGGGGCGTTCGACCGGGTGATGTCGGCCCCGAGCGCCCTGGTCCTGACGTGCGGACAGTGCGGCAGCGTGGCCCCGCACCGCGTGCTGCGCGGCAAGATCGGCGGGGGCGACGAGATCGTATTCGAGGGCGTCGTCAAGTGCTCCGCGTGCGGCTTCGTGTCGTCCGTCGTGACGCGGGAGCCGAAGCCGATCGACGTGCCGCTCGTGGTGTCGTGGCTGGACAAGTCGGAGAAGACGTCGCTCGAGTTCTCTCCTGAGGAGGACGTCCACGTGGGGGAGGCGCTCGACCTCGGCGACTCGCGCATCTCGATCACGGCGATCGAGGCGGGAGGCCGGCGCGTCGACGGCGCGAAGGCGCGGGAGGTCGCGACGCTCTGGGCGAAGCGGATCGACCAGGTTCGCGTCAAGTTCAGCGTCAACAAGGGAAACCGGACCGTGCCGCACGAGGTCCTCGCGGCCCCCGACGAGGAGTTCGAGGTCGGAGAGATCGTGGACCTGGGGAAGGACCGCGCCGTCGTGCACCACATCCGCACCCGCATCCGGACGGTCCGCGACGGCCAGGTCCGCGCGGACGAGATCGTGCGGATGTACGGGCGCATCGTCCGCGAGCGGACGATCCGATAGCCACTGGCGCGTCGCAACAAATATGCCGTCACAGATCGTTGCGACCGAACGAAGCAGTTGGGGTGCCGATGGCCGCGCCGGAATTGGTGGTCGGGATTCTGCCCTCGGCCCGGATGAGAACGACGGACTACGACCTGATCGTGACCGATCGACGCCTCGTCGGGGCGAAGATCGGAACCCCCGGATTGGCACCCGCGGCGGGTTTCGTGCTGGGCGGGGTCGTCGGCTACTCGATCGGCCGCGGTCTGTCTCGTGGCCAAGCCGCCCAGCGCGCCCGATACGCCGGCCTTTCGATCGACCAGATCATTGGGTCGGACCGACAGAACTTCCACATCCCGATCGCATGGATCGAACGGGGGGAGTTCACTGCAGGAATCAACATGGTCGTTACGCCTCGCTTGACCCTGTGGGTCCCCGGCCAAGAACTGACGTTCAAGTTCATGAACCACTACTGGGCGAAGGACAAGGCCGAGGTCCAGTACATTGCCGATGTCCTCGCGAAAATTTTGCCCGGTCGGATCACGTTCAAGGGGATCGGTGGCCACAAACCGTTATAGTTCAGAGGCGTTTCGTCGCAACGGATGATCACTCTCCTCGGCGTCGGCCACGTCTTCGACATCGGCCCCGCGATCCGCGCAGAAATCCTCGCGCGCCGGCCGCGCGTGGTCGCCCTCGAGCTGGATCCGGCCCGATACCACGCGTTGATGAGCCGCGAGCCCCGAGCCCGGGGCCTCTCGCCGCTCGCCCTGCTCGCGCAGTTCCAGATCCGGATCGCGAGGCAATACGGCGTCGAGGTCGGCGACGAGATGGTCGCCGCTGCGAAGGCGGCACAGGAGGTCGGGGGCGAGGTCGCGCTGATCGACCAGGACTCCCGCGCCGTGCTCGGCCGCGTGTGGCGGGAGATGTCGTTTCGGGAGCGGGTGCGCCTCCTGGCTTCCGCGCTCGGCGGACTCTTCACCCGGAAGGAGAAGGTCGAGGCGGAGCTCCAGCGGTTCTACGCGGACGAGCCGGGGTTCATCGAGGAGTTCGCGCGCGAACTCCCGACGGCGAAGCGCATCTTGATTGACGATCGGGACGCGCTCATGGCCTCGATGCTCCGGCAGCTCGCGGAGACGAAGGGCGATGTCGTCGCGGTGGTCGGCGAGGGCCACATCGAGGGATTGCGTCGCCACCTGGCGGGCGTGGTGGTCGACGTCGTGCACCTGCAGGATCTGCGGTCCGCCCCGCGCGGACCGAACGCGAGCGCGAGCGTCACCATTCATTTGTGACGACGGGGCGGCCGCGGGAGCCAGCGGGGCACGCGGGCCGCGTACGCGCGGTAGGCGTCGCCGAATCGGGCCTCGAGGGTCCGCTCCTCGCGGAGCATCGCGAGGTGAACCGGCACGGCGAGCAGGACGACGATCCCCACCGCGGACACGGAACCGAGGAAGGCAGACAATCCGATGAGCGCCGCGGCGTGCGACATCGCGATCGGATTCCGCGTCCACGCGTACGGCCCGATTGTCACAAGGACCTCGGGCGGCGCCGTCGGGTTCGGGGTGCCGCGGCCGACCCGGACGAAGAGGGCAAAGCACCAACCCAGGCCCACGATGCCAATCGCGAATAGGCCGAGGCCGAGCCATGGGATCGGCGAGGGCCAACGCGGGATGCCGAGCCAGCGGTCGACCAGCAAGCCGGCCCATGGAACGCCGATGTACAGGAGAGCGAACAAGATTGCCATTTCGCCCCATGCGATGATCCGACGTGGCACGGACCCTGGCATACTCACAGGGTATTTCTGGAATTGGGCTAGCATGTTAGCCCACGAGGCGCGCGGTTCCCAGACCTCCCGCGAATGCTTAAGCGCGCGCGGTCCATGGCCACGATGGGATGGCCGCACCGGACCCGGCGAAAGAGGCGACGACGGCCTTCGTGAAGGCCCAGTTCCGCCGCTACTACGAATCGACGAAGCCCATCCTCCCCGACCGCTTCGCGAAGCGCGAATTCGGGTTCATGTTCTGGACCCCGGGGATTGTGCAGCGCCATCTCGGCTTCTCGCGCCCCGAGGAGTTGCGGTCCTTCTTGACAGACCGCGTGCCCGCTCACGCGTACTACTCGTCCGCGTATTACGAAAAGCCTGACGCCCCGACGATGGAGGAGAAAGGCTGGCTCGGGGCCGACTTAATCTTCGATCTCGATGCGGACCACTTGCCCAACGCATCGAAGATGTCGTACCCGGAGATGCTCGAGGCGATCCGCCTGAAGATCCTCCACCTCTACGACGATTTCCTCGCTGCGGACTTCGGCTTTGACGAGAAGACGATGCGACTCGTCTTCTCCGGAGGTCGAGGGTACCACATTCACGTTTTCGATGAGCGGGTGTGGAGCCTCGGGTCCCACGAGCGGCGGGAAATCGTGGACTGGATCACCGCGAAAGGGCTCGACGTTCAAGCGACCTTTCGCGAATCCGCCTTCGACGCGACCGAATTCAAGGGGCACACCCGTGTCAAGAAGAAAGTTGTCGGACCGCGCCGCGGCGAGCCCGGGTGGGCCGGGAAGATCGGACGAGGTATCGATGAACTCATGGTCCAATTTGAGAAGATGGGGCAGGAAGGCGCGGTCGGCTTCATGACCTCCTTCGAAGGCGTCGACCGCGGAGCGGCGGAATCGCTCTACGAGAGCCTGTTCAAGGTCCGCGCGACGAAGCCTCGTACGATTCGTGGCGTCGATCGCGTTCGAGAAGGCCAGCTCGAGGCGCTGCCGGACAAGGCGCGAGACCTGTTGGTTCGTCTGGTCGTCGATGTCCAACAGATCCGCCTCGACGAACACGCGGGCGTCTCGCTCGAGGGCATCGTGCAGCGCGGAGAGACGGACGAGCCCGTCACCTCGGACATCAAACGTCTCATTCGGATGCCCTCCTCGTTGCACGGCAAGACCGGATTGCAAGTCATTCCCCTGACCCGCGACGCCATCGACGAATTCCGTCCCCTCCGCGACGCTGTTCCGACCGCGTGGACCGATGACCGCGTCCGCGTCAATCTCAAGAACAAAATGAATCTGGCGATTCGGGACGAGGCGTTCGATTTGTCTCCCGGAGTGAACGACGTTCCGCAGTATTTGGCCGTCTTCCTCGCGGCCCGGGGACTCGCGACCGTCGCCTCCGAGGCCTAACCTCCGTTCCGTGCGGCGCTCCGCCGGTGCTTCGCTGCCACTCGTGTCGCTTCGGCCTGGTCCGCGTCGCACCAGTATACCGGCCGAGAATGGGGCCGAAAACCCTATCCCGCTAGCGAAGGACTTGGGACAGCACAGGCCGAGCCTTCCATGCTGGCGTATCAGGATCGACTTCAGGGAACGGACCGTCTCCTGCGAATCCGGCGCATCCGCAAGGCCGCGTTCGCGGGCTTGCTCGCCCTCACCGTGGTCCTGATCGCCGCGCGGCTGGGGAGCGAGGGCGCGAGCCTCAAGCCCTTCTTCTTGCCGGTCAACGGGATCATCGAGGTCTCTCTGATCATGGGCCTCGTCGCGACGTTCGTCGGACTGTACCTCCGGGACCTCGAGATCAAGAACGCGCAGCGGGACAGCCAGCGATACCTGATGGCGAAGTACTCCATGACCCGCGCGTTCCGCACCGCGGGGTTCTCGCTCGGCATCGCGGTCGTGCTGCTCCTCGCGGTGACGCCGTCCGCGGCTTCGACGCTGTTCTCGGATCCGCCCCAGGTCGTCTCCCTCCGGCTGAACGGCACGGAGACGGTCTCGTTTACGAGCCCCGATGCGCTCGGCGTGTCGTTCGTGACCCACGCGGTCGTGACGGTCACCGTGGGGGCGGCGACGATCACCGTCCTGAAGAACAGCGTCACGGTCTCGTCGGCCTCCCTCGCCGCGCCGGATTCCGGCACCCTCGACGTCGAGCCGACCATGTGGGACGCGCTCGCGAACTGGTCCCTCGTATTCCGGAACGATGCCAACGCGCCGACGTACGTCCGGTTCGTCCTGCAGAAAGGGCTCGTGTCTACGCTCTTCTCGACGGTCCCCTTCCTCCTATTCCTGTACGGAGCGGCGCAGCTCGGGTGGTGGGTCGGCCTCCGACCGATCCGCGAGCGCACGAGGGCGTCCAGCCTCTCCGTTGCGCCCGGCCTGGAGTCCGGCGAACGCGTGTACGATCCCAACGCGATGCCGAGTCCGAATCCGGGCCTGCAATCCGAGATGGCGTTCAACTTCGCGGCGGCCCCGCCGCCCCCGCCTCCGCGCACCGCGCCTCCGCCGCCCCCCGTCCCCGTCGCCGTCGCCGCGCCGGCGGTGCGCGCAGAGGCCCCGCGGCCCGTGCCCCGGCCTCCCGTCCGTCAACCGGAGACGCCCGCCAGCCTCGTGATGAAGGGGGACGCCCTCGCAAGCGCGAGCGCGCACGATGCGGCCCTCGGCCTGTACGACGAGGCCGTGCGGCTCGATCCGACATTCGTGCCCGCGATCCTCGGACGCGCGACGACGTTGGCGCGACTGAACCGCCGACCCGAGGCGATCGAGACGTACAAGCAACTCCTGTCGAAAGATGCGAAGAATCTCGACGCCCTGCGAGGGCTCGGTCGCATGCTGGCGGACGACCGCCGATGGCGGGAGTGCCTCGAAGCCGTCGACGGCCTGCTCCGCGTGCGGCCGAACGAGGCGCCCGCCCTCGAGATGAGGGGCGACGCGCTCGCGAACCTCGGACGTCGACCTGAGGCGCTCGCCGCCTACGAAGGCGCGGCGGCGATCGATCCGGCGAACGGGAACCTCCACCAGAAGATCGAGGAGGCCCGGGTGGACGTGCCGAGCCTCCTGAGCCGCGCCCTGATCGCGAGCGCGAACGGGAACTATCCGGCGGCGTTGAACCTGTTCGACGACATCCTCGAGGTCGATCCGAGCAACGTGAACGCGCTGATCGGCAAGGCGGTCGCCTATCGGCGCAGCGGCAAGCCGCAGGAGGCGCTGAATTGCCTCGACCTCGTCCTCGGGGTGCAGGCGAACAACGCGTCCGCCCTGCTGAACCGCGGGAACATCCTGCTCGAGGAAGGCGACCTCGAAGGCGCCCTCGACTCGTTCGACCGGCTCACGCAGCTCTACCCGGGCGACGAGGACGCCTGGGCCGCACAGGGGGAGGTCCTCGGGAAGATGGGCCGGGACGACGACGCCATGCGGGCGTACACGGAAGCGCTCAAGCTCAGCCCGGGTGACGAAGGGATCCAGCGGCACATCCTCGAACTCGAGGCCGCGAGGACCGCCCCGACCGAGGTGCTGGACGAATTGCGGAAGATCAAGGGGGTCGGGCAGGCGCGGGCGAAGGCGCTCGTCGACGCGGGCTTCACGACACCGGACGACTTCGCGAAGGCGAGTGCGAAGGACCTCGTGGCCGTCCGCGGCATCACGCGGAAGATCGCAGAGGACCTCGTCGAGCACTTCAAAGCGGCAATCGCCGAGACGGCATCGCGCTGACCGCCGCAAGTTTTTAAGTAGCCAGGCTCCTTGCCACGCCGTTCCATGAAGGCGTTTCGGATTAGCGGCCGCTTCCGCATGGGCCGCGGGTGGCAGCCGTTCGCGAAGGAGATCGCCGCCGCGGACGAGGCAGCGGCCCGCGAGAAGCTCCTGTCGGTCCTCGGAAGCCAGCACGGCGTGCCACGGAAGTACATCGAGATCCGGACGGTCGATGCGGTCCCCGTCGAGGGCCTCACGGACCACGCCGTCCGATATGCGGTCGAGGCGAAACCGTGAGCGGCTCGGAAGCCGACCTCCGCCGGGGCATGGCGGTGCTCGACCAGTTCCGCGAGCAGATCGAGGGGCTCGGTCAGCAGCAGTCGATCATCCGGCTCTCGCTCGAGGAGCACATGCGCGCGCGGGAGACCCTCGCCCGATACCAGGAAGCGGGGAACGGGGCGGAGGTCCTCGTGCCCGTCGGCGCGAACTCGTTCCTCGTCGCGCAGTCGAGAGACGTCACCAAGGCATTCGTATCGATCGGCTCGGAGCTCCTGGTCTACGACGACATCGCGAAGCAGATCGAGCGGCTCGACGCACGCATCAAGTCGATCACGGACGCGGCGAATGCGGTCGGCCAGCGCCTCGGGGACCTCCAGCGGCGCGCGGAGGCCCAGGGCGAGGCGGTGCAGGACCTGTACGACCGCCTGCAGGGGCAAGCCGCACCGGGCGAGCGGAGCTAGATGTTCAAGGGGCTCCGGGAGCGGCTCGCGGGCTGGAAGGAGAAGGCGGACGCCGAGGTCGGCCCCGCCACGATCGGCGACTCGGGACGGAAGATCAAGGAAGAGAAGCTCGAGGAGATCCTGTACGACCTCGAGATGGCGCTCCTGGAATCGGACGTCGCGTTCCCCGTGGCGAAGGAGATCGTGGACCGCCTCGCCGACGACCTGAAGGGCAAGCGGGTCGCGCGGGACGCGTCCCTCGCCGACGCCGTGACGGCGGCCTTGCGCGACGCGATCACGCAGGTCCTGACCGTCCCGCCCATCGACTTCTTCGGGCTCATCGAGAAAGGCCCGCGGCCGTTCGTCGTCATGTTCGTCGGAGTCAATGGAACCGGCAAGACGACGACGATCGCCAAGCTCGCGTACCACATCCAGAAGAAGGGCTACACGTGCGTCGTCGCCGCGGCGGACACGTTCCGCGCGGGGGCGATCGAGCAGCTCGAGAAGCACGCGGAGTCGGTGGGATTCAAGCTGATCAAGCACAAGGCCGGCGCGGATCCCGCCGCCGTGGCGTTCGATGCGGTCGAGCATGCCCGCGCGCGTTCGAGGGACGTCGTCCTGATCGACACCGCGGGCCGAATGCAGACGAACCAGAACCTGATGGACCAGATGAAGAAGATCAAACGCGTGACGAGCCCGAACCTGGTCCTGTACATCGGGGACGCCCTCGCCGGCAACGATGCGATCGAGCAGGCGAAGCAGTTCCACGAGGCCGTCGGCCTGGACGGGGTCGTCCTGACGAAGCTCGACGCCGACGCGAAAGGCGGCGCGGCGCTATCGATGGCGAGGACGATCGGCAAGCCGGTCGTCTTCGTGAACCTCGGGCAGACGTACGAGGACATCAAGCGGTTCGACGTGAAGTGGATGGTGGACCGACTCCTCGCGGAGGCCTAGCGTGACGTTCCGCGAGCTCCTCGAGAAAGGACAGATCGCGGAGTTCCCGACGATGCAGCTCGCGCTCGGGGCGATCAAAGGCCGCATCGACCGGATGACCGTCAAGTCCCTGGGTCCAGGTTCGAAGGAGGAGTATCCGATCGTCGACATCGTCGGGTCGCCGACGGAGTACCGGCTCAAGGTGCTCGAGAGCAATCCCGACTACCTGGATTGGCTCAACTCGTCCCTGCTGAGCGCCGGCATCGTCGAGCCGATCGGGCTCAGCGCGATCGCGCGACGCCTCGCAGAATACGAGGACATCATCGTGGGCATCGACACGAACGTGCTGTACGCCTGCATCCTCGGGGAGCACCTCCTGGACGAGTTCTCCCGCATCCATCCGCGGCCGTACCGGGAGAGCGTCAATTGGATCCTCCTCGTCATCCCCGGCGTCGTGATGAAGGAGCTCGAGAACTCCGCCAACATGCGGAAGGGGAACCGCCTCTCCCACGCGGGTCGGCGCGGCTACCGAGCGTTGCAGGAGATCACGACGCTCAAGCGGACGGAAGGATTCCAGGGGCTCAGCGTCCTCGTCGTCGGCGCGACGAACCCGGAGCAGCTGCACCTCTCGCCGGACGGCCTGACGATCCTGAACGCGGACTCGATGATCCGCGATCAGTTCAAGGCGTTCCTGCGGGGCATCGACTTCCGGAAGGGGATCTTCTTCCTGACGCTCGACAAGACGAACGCCTCCCTCGCGGCGGCGGAGGGCTTGACGGCGATCCGCATCCAGCACCCGCGGCGGTTGCGAAAGGGGGACGAACTCTCGATGGCGCCCGAAGAGTCGATCCTCATCGGACGGCTCGTGTACGAGCTCGCGATCGAGTTCGGGAGCATCCGGGTGGCGTGGGAGGACCGGGGGACCCATTACATCGACCTGGAGGGCGCGTGGCCGTGGAAGTCGATGGAACACTGGGAAGCCTCGGAGCTTCTGTGCTCCGAACTGGACCCGGGATTCCACAAGGCCCTCAGCCGCTACGTGGACGGGAGCTTCGACGCGCGGCGCTTCCTGAAGGAGTGGGAGAAGCTCCGCGAGGTCCTCGAAGAGTGATCAGGCCGACCCGGGCGTCCAGCCGAACCGCTTCCGGGCGAGCCACACCAGGTTGCGGGTCGCGTCGTCCACGCTCCGGATCTTCTTCTCCCCGACCCGGGGCCGGTACTCGATCGGGATCTCGAGGAGACGGAACCCGCGGCGGATCACCTCGAGCTTGAGCTCCTCCGAGAACGCCATGCCGTCGTGGACGAGCCGCAGGCGGGGCAGGATCTCCCGCCGGAACGCCCACATCCCGGACTGGGAGTCCCGGATCGGATGACGGTACAGCACTCGGAACGCGGTGTTGAGGATCGAGTTCCCAACGCGGTGCATGCCCGTCATCGCATCGTCCCGGAGGTGGCTCATCCGGTCGGCGGAGACGAAATCCGCGCGATCCTCCTTCAGGACCGCGAGGAAATCCGGGAACCGGTCCGGCGGGTACGTCAGGTCCGCGTCGAGGGCCGCGACGAACGTCCCGCGGGCCTGCGCGAAGCCCGTCTTGTACGCGCGGCCGTACCCTCGAAGGGGCTGTGCGATGACCCTCGCGCCCTTCGACCGCGCGATCTCGTTCGTCCGGTCTCGCGACTCCGTGTCGACGGTCAGGATCTCGAAGTCCCAGCCCCTCAGGGCCGCCCGGACCTCCTCGAGGACCGCGCCGATCGAGGCCTCCTCGTCCATCGTCGGGACGACAACGGAAACCTCGGGCATCGGCGCGCCATGCTGGAAATTCCGGATAAGTGTTTGCGCTCACGCGGGCAGCGGCTTGCCGAAGTACTTGTATCCGGCGTATCCGAGGAGGGCCGCGCTCAAGCGCAGTAAGGACCAGAACGTCGCCTCCCGCCGCACCATCTCGAGCGGGCGGTAGTGGCGCCACAGGGCGCCGTGCTTCAGCGTGAGCTGCTTCCGCCCCGCGCCGTTCCACAGCGCCTGCCGGAGGAAGTCGAAGATCGAGTCGCGCGTCCGATGGTACACGACCGCGTTCGCGCGGAAGCCGATCGGATGGCCCGCACGGACCGCTCGCAGGTTGAGGTCGATGTCCTCGGCGGTTACGAACCACTCGTCGAACCCGCCGATCTCCATGAGCACGCGCTTCCGGTACGCGAGGTTCGACGACGGATAGGTGACGTCGGTCCCTCCGACGATCAGCTCGACCCGCTCGAGTTCCTCGAAGGGCCGGTACCCGATCTGGATCGTGCGGCCCGCGACGACGTCGTACTGATGGAGGCCCTCGCGGATCTCCTTGAGCCAGAACGGGTTGGCGATCGCGTCGCCGTCGACGAACGCGACCGCCTCGCCCCGGGCCTTCGCGATCCCGACGTTCCGACCTCGGCCGCGGGTGCCTCCCTGGCGGTACAGCCGCACCGTGTCGTACTTCTTCTCGTACCCGCGGACGATGTCCCGCGTCGCGTCCGTGCTGTCCGAGTCGATCACGAGGATCTCGAACGGCGGCTCCTGCGTCACGAGGCTATCGAGGAGCGCCGCGATGTTCCGCGCCTCGTTGCGGACGGTCGTGACGACGGAGAGGAGCAACGTCGCTCGTAACCTCCGTCTCGATATGATGGTTTCGGGATTGCGCCGTCTCGAGGCGACCTTTAATATCGTCCCTCGAATACTCGCGCGTCCTGTCCATGGGCCGCATCGTCACGATCATCGGGACCCGGCCGGAGATCATCAAGATGGCCCCGGTGGTGAAGGCCTTGGACCGCCTGCCGCACGAGCACGTCCTCGTGCACTCGGGCCAGCACTACGACATGCTCATGGATCGCATCTTCTTCGAGGACATGCGGCTACGCGAGCCGGATCACCAGTTCGCGCTGCAGGACCAGCCGCCGCACCTGCAGGTCGCGACGACGATGCGGCACGTCGCGGGCGTCGCCGTGGGGGCGGACCTCGTCCTCGTCCACGGCGACACGAACACGACCGTGGCCGGCGCGCTCCTCGCGAACAAGCTCGGGCGGGTGCTGGGCCACGTCGAGGCGGGCATCCGCTCGTTCGACAAGACGATGCCCGAGGAAGTCAACCGGATCGTCGCGGACCAGCTGTCCGACCTGCTCTTCGCCCCAACGCCGACCGCGCGCGACAACCTGCGACAAGAGAACGTCCGGCGGGGCGTGTCCGTCGTCGGGAACAGCGTGATCGACGCGCTGCGCGCCAACCTCGCGCTCGCCGTCCGGCGCTCGGACATCTTGGAGAAGCTCGACCTCCGCCCGCGGGGCTATCTCGTCCTGACGTTCCACCGTGCGGAGAACGTCGACGATCCGAAACGGCTCGCGCGCGCATTACGCGCCTTCGAAGCGGCCGCGAAGGCCGCGGGCCTTCCGATCATCTTCCCGATTCACCCACGCACCGCGAAGAACCTGCGACGGTTCGGGCTCGAGAAGCGCGCGGGGACCATCGAGTCGCTCCGCCGGATCGAGCCGACCGGGTACCTCGACATGCTCCGCCTCGAGAAAGACGCGGCACTAATCCTCACGGATTCGGGCGGCCTCCAGGAAGAAGGCTGCTACTTCCGCGTGCCGTGCGTGACCCTGCGGGAGAACACGGAGCGGCCGGAGACCCTCTCGATCCACGCGAACGTCCTCGCGGGGACCGAGCCGGCGAGGGTCGCCGCGGCCGTCCGGCGGCAGATGGCGGTCGCGCGGACGTGGCGCAACCCGTACGGCAACGGCACGACTTCCCGACGCATCGCTTCGATCGTCGACAAAACGCTGGGTTGACGGACCGTGACGCGCGTCGTCTTCCTGCGGTCGAAGAGCCCGGCGGGCATCGAACCGAGGCTCGCGAAGGAAGCGGGGAGTCTGGCGCGCGGCGGATACGAGGTCCACGCGATCCTCTGGGATCGGACCCGTTCGCACCCCGAGCAGGAAGTCCGCGACGGGATCCGGATCCACCGGTACCGCCTCGCTGCGCCGGAGGGCACCGCGGGGCTCGCACGCCGGCTGCCGCGATGGCAGTGGTTCGCCCTCCGGAAGGCGGCGCGTCTCCGCCCGGACGTGATCCATGCGATCGACCTCGACACCGCCTGGGCGGCTCGGGCCGCCGCGCGGATCACCGGCGCGAAGCTCGTGTACGACGTCTTCGATTTCTACGCCGACATGATCACCGCCGACGTGCCGCCCAAGGTCCGCGAGCGACTCGCGAATGCGGAGCGACGGATGATCGAGCGGGCCGACCTCGTCATCGTGCCGGACCTCCGCCGCCAAGGGCAATTTCGGGGCGCCCGTCCCAGGCGGATCGTCGAGATCATGAATGTCCCGGAGGACCGACCGCCCAATGTCCGGACCGCGCCGGAATTCACCGTCTTCTATGGCGGCATGCTGGCGAAAGACCGCGGACTCCTGGACCTCCTGGCCGCCTGCGAATCGACCGGGGCCAAGTTCATCGTCGCCGGTCATGGTCCCGACGAGAACGAATTACTCCCGCACCTGGAGACGTCGCCCGCCTGCATGTTCCTCGGGACGATCGCGTACGAGGAAGTCCTGAGCCAGACGGCAGCCGCCCACGCCATCGCGGCCCTCTACGATCCGCACGTGCCGAACAACCGCTACGCCGCCCCCAACAAGGTGTTCGAAGCGATGATGTGCTCGAAGCCCGTCATCGTGTCAGATGGTATTGCGGCCGCAGATATCGTGCGGGAGGTAGGCTGCGGGACAATCGTGCCGTACGGCGACCGAATGGGTCTCCAACGGGCCTTGGAAACACTTATGCTCTCGCCCGCGGAATCGGAGGCGATGGGCGCCCGTGGAAGGAAAGCGTTTGAAGCAAGATTCAATTGGAAGGCGATGGAGCCTCGCCTGGATGGAGCGTATCGTCACTTGCTCGGCGCGCGTGCACCGCCGTAGGGCGGGAAC
>VBMM01000187.1 GCA_005878415.1 Methanobacteriota archaeon | reverse complement strand
CCTTGAAATCCTCGTAGTTCTTCGCGATGAAGGCGCCGCGGCCGCCTTTCGCGCCGTAGTACTTGACGAACACGGGTCGGTCGATGTCCTGGGGCCGCTCGATTTTCGCGGGCATCGAGACGCCGGCGGAGGTCAGCCATTCCCGCTGCTTTTCGCGATCCGTTTCCCACCGGAGCACCTCCCGGTTCCCGAACGTCGGGATCCGGAGCTTCGCGAACGTCTCCGCGCCCATGTACTCGACGAAGGAACCGTGTGGGACCGTGACGACCTGCTTCGCCACCAGATCGTCCGCGCGGTCGAGGATGTCCGCGTACGAGTCGACGAGGAGAAATTCATCGGGCCGAGCGAGCGGGAACGCGTCGTAGAATCTCGGCCGCTCTCCGATCGCGATCCCCAGCGTGCGAAAGCCTTCCTGGCGGGCGCCGTGGAAAATCTGCAGGGACGAATGAGAACAAACCGTCGCGACGACGGGGTCCTTGTATTCGTCGAGGACCGACGCGATGGACTTCCGCGATACCATTACGGTGCGAATGGTGGCGGGAAATTAAAGGTTTGCACGACGGCGGAGGACCCCATCGGCGACGCGCATGGCCCGGACCGTCTCCACCACATCGTGAGCCCGGATCAAGTCGGCTCCGCGGGCCGCCGCAAGGGTCGCCGCGGCCAGGCTGCCCGCAAGGCGATCTTCCATCCGCTCCCCACCGCCGAGGTGGGCGATGAACGATTTCCGGGATACGCCGACGACGACGGGATGACCCAACGAGACAATTCCGTCGAGATTCCTCAAGAGGTCGAGATTCTGGTCGACGGTCTTCCCGAAGCCGATCCCGGGATCGACGGCGATTGCCTCGCGCTCGATGCCGGCCGCCATCCCCGCCTTCGCGCGGGCGGCGAGGAAGTCCCGTACTTCTTCGGCCACGTTCGTGTACCGCGGGGCCTGCTGCATCGTTGCGGGATCGCCTTGCATGTGCATGACGACGACCCCCGCGTGCGCCTTCGAGGCGAGACGGGCCATCCGCGGATCGGAGAGACCGGTGACGTCGTTGATGATCGTCGCGCCGCGCTCGAGCGCGCGGTCCGCAACGTCCGGTTTTCGGGTGTCGATCGAGATTGGAATGTCGATCTTGCGTACGACCCCGCGGAGGACCGGATCGATTCGACGCCATTCCTCCTCGGCAGAGACGCTCGCCGATCCCGGCCGAGTGGATTCCCCGCCCACGTCCAAGATCGAAGCCCCCTGCTCCGCGATCTCGAGCCCGCGCTGAATCGCCGCCTCGGGCGCGAGGTATCGCCCGCCGTCGGAGAAGGAATCCGGCGTCACGTTCAGGACCCCCATCACATGCGTCCGGTCGAGGACGATTTCGCCGGAACGATGGCGCCAGACCCGCGGGGACTTCGACACGATCCGCGGCATCGCCGGCAGCATATTTCAGCGTGCGCGGAGCGCGGAGCTTAATATCCCGCAGTATCTACGCGCCGACGAACATGAGGGTCCTGTTCCTCCATGTAGACTTCCTCGAGTACGAGACGACGGGGAAGGCGCTCAAGGACGCCGAGGACGTCCCGCCGTCGAAGCGAAAGGCCCGCGTGGACGAGGCGCTCGTCTGCTTCATCACCGCCGAGAAGCGGGACGAGAAGCATCCGGAAGCCGGCGCGAAGGCCGCGGCGACGAACATCGAGGAAGTTGCCGCCCAGGTGGGCACAAAACGGATCGTGCTCTATCCCTACGCGCACCTGAGTTCCTCGCTCGCGGCGCCGGGACCCGCGCAGGAACTCTTTCATTCGCTCGAGAGCGGCCTCGTCGCCCGCGGATTCGAGGTCCACGCCTCTCCGTTCGGTTACTACAAGTCGTTCCGAGTTGCGGTGAAGGGCCACCCGTTGAGCGAGTTGTCCCGGGAGATCGTCGTCGACGTGGCGGCGACAGAACGGGAGGAGGTCTCGGAGGCGGTCAAGGCGGAGGCGAAGCTCGTCTCCCATTGGCACATCCTCGACACGAAGGGCGACCTGCACCCGCTCACGATCAAGGACGGAACGATCGCGGGTTTCGACTTTCGGGGTCAGGCGCGCCTCGAGAAATTCGCGCACTATGAGATGGCGAAGTCGCGTGCGGTCAAGGAGGAGCCCGCTCACGTCCGCCTCATGCAAGAGCTCGAGCTGGTCGACTACGAGCCGGGATCGGACCCAGGCAACCTTCGCTTCTATCCGAAAGGGAGACTTATCAAGGCCCTCCTCGAAGAAATCGTCTCGCGACGGATTCGCGAGTATGGGGCGATGGAGGTCGAGTCCCCCGTCATGTATGACTTCGAGCATCCCGCCCTGAAGTCCTACGTCGATCGCTTTCCCGCCCGCCAGTACGTGGTTCAGACGCCGAACAAGAAGGCGTTCCTCCGATTCAGCGCGTGCTTCGGACAGTTCCTGATCATGAAGGACATGGTGCTGTCGTACAAGCAGCTCCCGCTGCCCCTCTACGAGCTCACGCGCTACTCGTTCCGCGCGGAACAACGAGGCGAACTGGCGGGGCTCCGCCGGCTCCGGGCGTTCACGATGCCCGACTGCCACGCGCTGTGCGCGGACGTCGAGCAGGCGAAGGCGCACATGATGGTCCGGTTCGAGGTCGCCTGGAAGCTCATGGCGGAGTGCGGGTTCTCGATGCCCGACGACTTCGAGGTCGGGATGCGGGTCACGGAGTCGTTCTGGCGACAACACAAGGACTTCGTGATCGCGTACGCAAAACGTTGGGGGAAGCCGCTCCTCGTCGAGATGTGGTCGGAGCAGTTCTTCTATTACGCGCTGAAGTATGAATGGAACTTCGTCGACGGGAACGACAAGGCGGCGGCATTGACGACGGACCAGATTGACACGGAGAACGCAAAGCGGTTCGGCATCTCCTTCACGGATGACAAGGGCGGCCAGCGGCATCCGTTGATCCTGCACCTCTCTCCGAGCGGCGCGATCGAGCGGGTCATGTACGCCTTCCTCGAGAAGGCCGGTGCCGACGCGAAACGGGGGGAGCCGCCGATGCTCCCGGTCTGGCTCGCGCCCACGCAGGTCCGAGTCGTGCCCGTGAGCGCAGACCAGCTCGACTACGCCCGCGGCCTCGTCGAGCGATTGCCCGAGGTCCGAGTCGACCTCGACGACACGAACGATACGCTCGCCAAGAAGATCCGTCGCGCGGAAAAGGAGTGGGTCCCCTACATTGTCGTCGTGGGCAAGAAGGAGATCGAGAGCGGCGCCCTCAACGTCCGGGTCCGGGCGACGAAGACGCAGACCGAGATGTCCATCGACGAGTTGGGCCGGCGGATCCGGGCCGAGATCGCGGGGCGTCCGTTCCGGGCCCTCGCGGAGCCACAAGACGTGAGCGCTCGACCGATCTTTCATGGCTGATCCGCGGGGACGGAATTCTCAATCGCGAGAATCGTGTACGTTCGGTTATGAACGGCCGCTCGCTCCGCGAGCCGGTGGTCCGTCTGAAACGCGACCTCTTTGAACTAATCCTCGGAATCGGGATCCTCGCGCTGGGCCTCGTCGTCATCCTGTTCACCTTCTCGCAGGCGTTCGCAATCGCCACGAACCCGGGGCCCTGGCTCCGCAACCAACTCCCGCAACAGCAGCAACCCACGGGACCGTCCGCCTCGTTCGATTGGACGAGCAACGACGCGACCGTCACCTTCGCCGACTCGAGCCGAGCGGGAGACGCCCAGATCGTCTTGTGGGACTGGGATTTCGGCGACGGGCAGCGAGGTAGCGCGCAGAACCCGACCCACACGTACTCGTCGTACACGACGTACCAGGCGAGCCTCGTCGTGCGGGACGCGAATGGGAAGGAGAGCCTCGCGGTGGCCCAGGTCATCACGGTCATCGGGGACACACGATCCGGACGTGGCGTGAACACCCCGACCGGAGCGGGGCTGAATCTCAATCTGGACTTTGCGGGCGTCCTCCTCCCGATCGCGATCGTCTTCCTCACGTTCGGCCTGTTCCTCGTGATGACGGTCGCGGGAGGGGCAATCATGAGGGCAGGCTGGAACATCCTGAAGCCCAAGCCCGAGACGATCCGCGTCCGGCTGAAGCCGAAGCACCTCACCCAGGGGTTCGAGGACGACATGATGCCGACGACCCCGCCGCCACCCTCGATGTAGGTCAGCGACGACCCGACGTCCGCGGGAACTCACTCGCGAGCGAGTCCGACGGCACGACCTCGGAGACGACGTCCGCAATCGAGACGGACCCGCGCACCTCGTCGAGGATGGGGGAGCGGACCCCCGTCATGATCGCGAGGACCCGGAGGACCCCTTCATACTTCCGATCCACCCGAACGCCGAAGATGACGTTCGCGTCGGGCCGCATTTCCGCCGTCAGGCCCTCCACCACCTCGTTCGCCGTTCGGAGGCGCAGTCCCGGGCCCGCGCTAATGTGGATGAGAGCGCCGCTGGCGCCGTGGTAGTCCACGTCGAGCAAGGGGTTATCGAGGGTATCGGAGACGACCTGATCCGTGTCGTCCTCCGCGTTCTCCCCGTAGAACACGGTCGAGGTCCCACCGGATTCGAGGATCGTGCGCACGTCGCTGAAGTCCAGATTGATCAGCGAGGGCAGGGTGATCGACTCCGTGATGCCTTTGACGACCTCGCTGATCAGGTGGTCCATCACGGCGAACGCCTGCTCGACGGGAAGGTTCGGGACGAGGTCCAGCAAGCGGTTGTTGTCCAGCACGATGAGTGAATCCGAGGAGCCCCGCAGACGCTGGATCCCGGCCCGGGCGTTGCTCATGCGGCCCCGCTCCGCCCGGAACGGCGTCGTGGCCAGGGTGATGACGACGCTGCCCGCGGCCTGCGCGAGGTCCGCGATGACCGGTGCGATCCCCGTCCCGGTGCCCCCGCCGAGGCCGACCGTGATGAACGTCAAGTCGGCGTCCCCGATCTGATTCCGGAGTTCCTGCTCCGCGAGTTCCGCGCACCGTTCGCCGATGTCCGGCTTGCCGCCGGCGCCCATTCCCCGCGTGACTCCGCCCCCGATCAGGACCTTGCGGTCCGCCTGGATCGAGTCGAGGTGCACGGCGTCCGTGTTCACCACGACGGTCCGCGCCCCGTGAATGCCCATCCGATGGAGACGGGCCACGGAGTTCCCTCCTGCGCCCCCGCATCCGATGACGAGGACCCGCGGCCGGCCGATGGCGAACGAGTCGAGGAACGACTGGTTCCCGGAACGCTGTGCGGTCTCGAGGCCCATCCTTGGTCCCATCCCCGGCGAGGCGCGGCAGGCCATCGCCGATGCTCGCGCGTCTGAGGGGCGCGCGTCCCGGCCACGATGCGCTATCGCTCGGCCCCTTCCATGGCCTTATGGAGCCGGCGGCGGACATATTCCCGGACCGCGTTTCGGACCGCGTCCTCGACGGACACGGAGTCGCCCGACTTCACGAGCTGCTGGAGGTCCACCACGTTCCCCTTCGGCAGTTCGATCATGAGCTTTCGGATGTAGTCCGGCGCGAAATGGATGTCAATGAACCGGTCGATGGCAGCGCGGATCGCATCGGACACGGTGTCGTAGTCCCCGCTCTTGACGAGCTGATGGAGCGCCTTGACCTTATCGGGCGGGAGGCGGATGGTCACCCGTTCGGATTCGGATGGCATGATTTGCCCTGGCCGATCGCGCGGATCGGTTGTCTGACGTTCGTATGACGAGCGGCTTATTTAAAGATATGTCATCTCCGAATCCCTCCGGGGAACAACCGGATTCGACCGAGTCCGAGCGAGCGGCGCCTAGAGCGCCCTCACACGGTTGTTCTTCGGATTGTGTTCGACCTCGGCGAGGCCTGCCTATTTCAACGATTCGCCGCCTTCAGGTAGACGGCTGTCAGGGAGGCGATCGTGCTTTTGCCAAGAGCCTTGCCATCACCCGACTCTCCGAAAAGCGGGCCCCGTGGACTCGCATCTCCTTCTCCGCAATTTCCGAATCCCCGGGCTTCAGGTCCACGCCGCGAATCGCATCGCGAAGGACCCGGACCGGCATGCCTCGTCGCAGGGCGTCCAGCGCGGTCGCACGAACGCAGTAGTCCGTCGCGAGCCCGCAGATCACCAATTCGTCGACACCGAGCTCGTGCAACGCCGATTCGAGATCGCGTCCGCGATCCGTGAATGCCTGGAAACCGGAATACGAATCGACCTCGGGATCCATCCCCTTCGAGAGGACGAGCGACCCCTTCGGCACGTCGAGGTCCGGATGGAAGCGTGCGCCCTTCGTCCCCTGGATGCAATGGGGTGGCCATGCGCCGCCGAATTCCTTGAAGTGCTTCGTCACCCGCGGGTGCCAGTCTCGCGTAAAGACGACCGGCAGACCGCGGCGGGTGAACAGGGCGACCGCCCGATTCACGCGAGCGATGATCGCGTCGCCATCCGGCACGCCGAGGGCTCCGCCGGGGCAGAAGTCGTTCTGAATGTCGACGACGAGCAGGGCGGCCCTCTTCCCCACGGTCCCCGGTCCACCATTCCAACGAGTCGCTAAAAGGTTGCGGCCTTGCGAACCCGTACGAAGTCGTCATCGTAGTCCTCGCGGAACGCGAGCGTGTCGGGTAGCGCCTCGAACCATCGGGCTTC
>VBMM01000186.1 GCA_005878415.1 Methanobacteriota archaeon | reverse complement strand
ACCGCTTCCACTTCTCCAGCCCGGTGCCGAGCGCGCAGGGGGCGGCGTGGTTCTGGCTCGCGATCTACACCGGCGTGCCGGTCGCGATGCTGCTCGTCGGATGGCGGCAGCTCCGCGCGCCGGGAGGCGATCCGCCGGCCGGGCCCTCCCCGCCGACGTGGATGCGGATCGCGGTCCTCGCCCAGGGCGGCGCGATGCTCGCGTTCGGGGTGGGCCTCCTCGCCGCTCCGACCGCCGTCGGGTCGGTATGGCCGTGGCCCTTGACGGCCTTGACGGGGCGGGCGGTCGGGGCCTGGTTCGTGGGCATTGGCTTCGCTGCCTTCCACGGAGTCCGGGAGAACGACTTCCTCCGGATCCGGCCGCTGGGCGGCGGTTACACGGCGTTCGCGATCTTGGAACTCGCCGCTCTCGGACGCTATTCGGGCGCGGTCGATTGGAGCGGCCCGTCCGCGTGGGTGTACCTTGTCTTCCTACTGAGCATCCTCCCGGTCGGACTGTACGGGTGGTTCGGCCATGGAGGCATCCCGACGTGGTTACGGCGGAAGCGAACCCGCGCGGGCCAGCCTCCCGGCATGGACGATCCGCGCTAGGCCTTGATTGCGCGCGTCATTAAGAAATCCTGATGCACGACGTTGCGGTCGAAGTATTGAGCGACGATCCCTTCGTACGCGCGACGGAACTCGGCCATGCGCGCCGGGTCGTCTTTCAGCGACTGCAGAAGCCGAACGATCGGTCCGCCGCTCTGCTCCATCATCCGCCGGTAGTGCTGCGGGCTCAGGGCGGGCGCGGTCTGCACGCCGCGATCGAAGGTCACGTCGCGGACGAAGTTCCCGAGCCTCTGGAGGACGACGTTAGGATCGCCCCACTGGCCCGGGGGCGCGGGCTTCGGGTCCGGCGGCGGAGGCATGTATTGCGCGACAAGGGCGAACATCCGGCCGAACATCAACTCCGGGGGCCACGTGTGGAACGCGATCGTGCCTCCCCGCTTCAGCACGCGGAGCATTTCCTTGATCGCGATCTCGGGACGAGGGGCGAACATATGCGCGAACTGGCTCAGCACGACGTCGAACTCGCCGTCCCGGAAGGGCAGGCTCTCCACGTCGCCCTTCTTCCACGCGATGTCGTCCACCTCCGCGATCGCCGCGTTCTCCTTCGCGACCGCAAGGAGTTCCGGCGTGAGGTCGAGGCCCGTGACGACCGCCCCCGCCCGCCGCGCGGTGATCGCGACGACGCCGGTACCGCACCCCACGTCGAGCACTCTCTGCCCCGGACGGACGCCGGCAAAGTGCACGAGCTTCGCGGCGGTCGGCGTCGTGATCTGGGCGAGCGGCGCGAACGACTTCCATGCCTCGCGCTGCGCCATCTTGAAGGCCTCGAAGGGGTCCGACGTCATCGTCCGCCGGTGGCGGCAACGGTTCCGGGTGGATAACGATTCGGTCCGTCCGACGCGGGCATTCGGTGAGCAGGTTTTACATACGGGCCGCGGATGGCTGCCGCATGACGAACGTCCTCTTGCAGACGACGATGGGCGACGTGAAGCTCGAGCTCTTCGGCGACCGGATGCCCATTACGACTGCGAACTTCCGCAAGCTCGTCGAGACGCACTTCTACGACGGCACGATCTTCCACCGCGTCATCGCGGGCTTCATGATCCAGGGCGGCGACCCCGAGGGCACCGGACACGGCGGCCCCGGCTACGCGATCAAGGACGAGCTCCCCTCGGACAACCGGAACGCGCGAGGAACGATCTCCATGGCGAACGCGGGCCCGAACACCGGGGGAAGCCAGTTCTTCATCAACGTCGTCGACAACGCGCGGCTGGACCCGAAGCATCCCGCGTTCGGTCGCGTCGTGGCGGGGATGGAGGTCGTCGATGCGATCAGCCGCACGCCCACGGACCACGCGGACCGGCCGAAGACGGCGGTCACAATCCGGAAGGCGAGCGTCCTGCCGTGAGAGCGGGACTCTTCGGGTGCGATCGGAGGCTGTCCCGGCCTGAATTCATCTGACGTCAGGTGTGTTCCGAACACCTATATGGGCGGCGGGGAAACCCGCGGCCCGGCCGTGACCGTGATTCCATGGGCTGCCTCAGAGGCGATGCGGCATCACCGAGTCTTCCGCCGCACGATCCTCGTGGCGGTGATCCTCGTCCTCCTGGCGCTCCCGTTCGTCGGGCCGGGCCCGGCACCCCGGGCGACGGATTCGGCCTCGCCCGGCGCGGAGTCGCTGGACCTGATCCTGCGGGTCGTGCGGACCGGGACGGCCGAAGCGAGCGTCCTTGGCGTCGCGCTCACGCTGAATGATACCATCGAACTCCTCATCGATGGCGTCTCGGTCGCGAACACGACGCCGGTCTGGAACTTGGACTACTGGTTCCTTCATGTGCCCGTGTCCGATGACTCGACCGTCCAGACCCGGATCGGTCTCGTGACATCTCCGGTCACGACTGTGCCTCCGCACGTCCCGCAGCGGGTCGGTCCGCCCGGCTTCGTCTACGCCGAGGGCGCGCGCCTCATGATGAACGGCAGCCCGATCCAGTTCTTCGGGATGAACGAGCAGACATCGTTCCCGTTTGCCCTGATCGCGTCGGGGCTGTACGGCTGGGACAATCCCGCCCGGTACTGGGGATGGAACCACCTGTTCCCTTCCGACCGTAACGGGACGCTCGCGAACGTCTCGTCGGCCGACGACTTATGGCGGGAATTCTTCCGCCACGTCCTGCACTACCAGAACGTCTCAAGCGAGCCCTCGAGCCCGCGGCCGAACCTTCTCCGAATCTGGATCATCGACGAGGGCTTCGGCGTCGACAAGGCGTGGGCCGCATGGAAGGCGAACGCATCGGCGTTCTGGGGGATCTTCGACCGCCTCGTGTACTGGGCGGACCGCGCGGGAATCTACCTCGTCCCGGTCCTGGGCCACCAAGGGCCGACCCGCGAGAACGCTCTGTACAACGTCAGCTCGACGCTGTACGCGCACCACCTCGAGCTCGTACGCGCGATCGTCGCGCGGTACGACGACAACCCGCGGATCGCGATGTGGGACCTCTGGAACGAGCCCGACGTGAACAACGACGCGTATTGGGCGAGCGTCGGCGGGATCGGAGGCTTCCGCGCGTGGGCCTCCCGCTACCTCGCGGATGTCAAAGCATACAGCCCGAACCATCTCCTCACCCTCGGCATCGGCGGCTGGACGCTCTTCCCCGGCGTCCCGGGGTTCGGATGGCAGTACCACGTCTTCTGGAGCGACATCCCGGGCCTCGAGGTGTCCCAGCACCACACGTACGGCACCGCGGAGGATCAGTACCTCGTGGACTGGGAGACCGCGTGGCACGAGGCGTCCGCGATCCCGCATTACGAATCGGAGGTCGGCTACAACCTGGATACGGGCCCGAACCCCTACGGGTACGGCTACTGGCCCTGGTTCACCGAGCGGACCCGCGCGGCCGGATGGCCGGCGCTCTGCACGATGCTCCTCTCGGACAACGGCAAGGGGCCGTACGCCGACTATCCATACAACGGCACGCTCCCCGACTATCCGGCGGCACCGCCCCCGCCGCAGGACCGCGTGCCCGTCGCGGCGTTCACGTTCTCGCCGGTCGCACCGGTCAAGTCGCAGCGCGTCACCTTCAACGCGTCGATCGCCTCCGACGATTTCGGGATCGTGAACTACACCTGGTCGTTCGGGGGCAAGGGGGCCTCGTACGGGATGACGGCCGAGCGCGTCTTCGGCAGTCCGGGAGACGTCCCCGTCACCCTGACCGTCACGGACACGGCAGGACAGAAGGGCAACGTCACCGTCGTGGTACACGTGTCGGCCAAGGCCGCTCAGGCGGCGACATTCGTCCCGAACCGCGCGGGGCTGTTCGCCCTCGGCGCCGCAATCGCGCTGCCAGCCCCGGCCTGCATCTTCCGGTCCGCGCGGCGGCGTGCGGGCGCGCGTCCCCTGGAGAAACTCGCAGACACCCGCGGCCTTATGCGGAAAGGCTCTTGACGAGCCGGCCGGACTTCCACACCCGCACGATCGCATCGGGCGACGTCAGGATCGCGGGATCCGCGAGCGGGTCCTTCCGGACCGCGAGGACGTCCGCGTCGTATCCCGTCTTGAGCTGACCCGACTTCGGCGCCTGCGGCCCCAACGTCAGCGGCCCGTTCGCGGTCGCGGCCTCGATCGCCTGCAGCGGTTTCATCCCCGCCTCGATGAGATGCAGGAGCTCGCGGGCGTTCTGTCCCCACGGACAAATCGTGTCCGCGCCGGTGGTCCAGATATCCGTCCCGAGGGCGATCCGCACGCCCTTCCGCACGGCGAGTTGCAGCGAGCGCTTGTGCTGATCCCCGAACGCGACGACCTTGCGGTACGCGTAGTCCGGCACGCCGAACTTCGGCCCCTCTTTGATCAGGCGCTCGATGATGTACCGCGTCGGGACGAGGACCGCGTCCTTCTCGCGCAGGAGGTCCGCCGCCTCGTCGTCGAGGAACGACCCGTGCTCGATCGTGCGGCACCCCGCCTTCAACGCGGCCATGATGCCCGGCTTGCCGTGGCAGTGCGCCGCGACGGCGCGCTCCGCCCGTGACGCTTCCCCAACAATCGCCCGCAGTTCGTCATCCGAGAACTGTTGGTGCTCCGGGTGGTCCACCTCGCTCATCACCCCGCCGGACGCGCACAGCTTGATCACCCTCGCGCCGAGACGGAGCTGGTTGCGCACGCCCCGCAGGCACTCGTCGACGCCGTCGCAGATCTGGAAGTAGTGCCCCGATGCGCCGAGCGCATGGATGTACGACGTCGGGAACATGTGCAGGTCGCCGTGGCCCGCGGTCGGGCTGAGCATCGCCCCGCCACCGTAGATGTGCGGGCCGGGGATCGTCCCCTCGTCGACCACGCGCGCGAGGTGCACGCCCAGGCCGACGAGATCGCGGACGCTCGTGAAGCCGGCCATCAGCCCGGTCTCCGCGTTGTTCACGGCCCTCGCCGCCATGACCGGCAGCGACGTCTTCGCGGTCTCCTCGACGTTCGCGGATCGGATCCCCATCAGATGGCCATGGCAGTCCCACATCCCCGGCATGATGGCGGGCACGCGGTCGACGCGAGCGTCCGCGGGGGCCTTC
>VBMM01000185.1 GCA_005878415.1 Methanobacteriota archaeon | reverse complement strand
AGCCCGGCTCTTGCGGGACCAGGGGCAGGCGTCGAAGTACGAACACGTACTCGTCGGCTTCAACTACCGCATGACGGAGATCGCGGCGGCGATCGGCCTCGTGCAGCTCAAGCGGCTCGACGGCTGGGTCAAGGCCCGCCGGGCGAACGCCCGCGCGCTGACGAAAGGGCTCGAGGGCATCGACGGCCTCATCCCGCCGTCCGAAGGCAATTGGATGGTCCACGCGTACTACCAGTACGTCGTCCGGCGGGAGGACGCCTTCCCGCTCGACCGCGACGAGATCGTCCGGGCGCTCACTGACGAAGGCATCGGCTGCCGGCCGTCGTACCCCATGCCCCTGTACCGCCAGCAGGCGTTGCGCGACCTGAGGATCCGGGGACGATGCCCGGTCACGGAGGACCTCACCCCGCGACTGTTCGAGCTGCCCGTCCATCCGGGCGTCGGGCCGGCGGACCTCGAGCGGATCCTCGGGGCGGTCGAGGGCCTCGCACCGCCGTCGTGAGCCGCGGTCGCGAGCCTCCTGCGTGGTTGCGCAGGTTCAAATAACCGCGGGCCCGTCGAGCGGTCCGTGTCGACTCACTCGTTGCGCCAGGACCCCGCGTTCTGGATCGTCCTCGCGGCCGCGCTCCTGATCTTCACCCCGTTCGCCTTGTGGTTCGGCGTTTGGGGTTCGATCGTCGGTCCCCGCCCCGCGCTCGACGCAGGCTGGACGCTCCGGGGCGCTTTCGTCCTCGGCCTCGCGGTCCTCGCCCTCGTGTTCGTCGCGAAGGCCGTCTCGATGACGCCGACGCCCGTCGCGACGGCCGGCATGCCGCCGCACAGCGAGCCGCGATCGATCCTCGACGCGCGATACGCGAAGGGTGAAATCACGCGCGACGAATACCTGCGGATGCGTGCGGACCTCGAGGGCCCGCCGCACTAGGGTGGGCACATCGAAGCGAAGGAATTCGCCCGCGTCCTGCACGAGGCCGTGGAGCAGGAGCGCACTCTGCACTGGGAGGAGGCCGCGTCCGCATACGACGGCCTGGTCGCGCGCCTCCGAGCGGAGGGGGGCCGCGAAGCCGGCGCGATGCGGGCGATCGCGCTCCTCCGGCGGGGGAACGCCCTCATGGAACTCCGCCGATGGGACGACGCCCGCACGGCCCTCGACGCGGCGCTGCACGAGGCGAAGAACAGCCGCGACCCCGACGTCGTGGCGCAGGCCCTCCTCGCCGCCGGGGTGTTCGCGGCGAACCGCGACGATCCCGCGCGGGCGGAGGCATTCCTCCTCGAGGCGCTCGATCGGTTCCATCGCGAGGACGACAAGGCGTCCGTCCAGGGTCGCGGGTGGGCGTTCCTGAACCTCGCGACCGTGTACGGGAGGACGGGCCGGCTCGACCTCGCGTTCGTCACGTTCACGAAGGCGCAGGACGTCCTCGGCGCGGCGGGCGACTGGGCCGGCGTCGCGGCCGCGTGGGAGGCGCAAGCCCAGCTCCGCCGGGCGATCCACGACGAGGACCGGTGGCGCGAGGACCTCGCCGAGGCCGTCGTCTTCTACGATCGAGAGGGCATGAAGGCGAAGGCGGACCGCCTCCGCGCGATGCTCGGCAACAAGGTCGTCTGAGGCGTCCATGCGGGAACGCCGTAAGAGCGTTCATGTGGGACGGATGCGGTCCCCGCCGCGATCCGCATGGCGCTCGCGATCGATATCGAACAGCTCTGGAAGTCGTACGACGGGCAGGCCGCCCTCCAAGGCCTCTCGCTCCAGGCGTACGAGGGCGAGATCGTCGGCCTCATCGGCCCGAACGGCGCCGGCAAGACGACCACGCTGAAAATCCTCGTCGGGTTGTTGCGACCCGACTACGGCGTCGTGCGCGTCAACGGACACGATGTCCTCGCCGACCCCGTCGCCTACAAGGCGGACATCGGGTACATGCCCGAGGCGCCCACGCTGCCCGAGTACCTGACGCCGGCGGAATTCCTCGGATACGTCGGCCGGATCCGCGACTTGCCGAAGGAGCGGATCGCCGCCCGGACGTCGGAACTGCTTGCGTTCTTGGACCTCGCGCCGAAGGCGGACGAGACGATCGCCTCGCTGTCGAAGGGCATGAAGGCGAAAATCGCCTTCGCCGCGGCGATCCTCCACGAGCCGCGCACCCTCATCCTGGACGAGCCGCTGATCGGCATCGACCCCGCGGGGCAGCACCGGCTGAAGGATCGCCTGATGTCGATCGCCCGGGCGGGCGGTACGGTCCTCGTGTCGACGCACCAGCTCGACACCGCCGAGCGGCTGTGCAAGCGCGTGGCGATCATCCATCACGGCCGGAACGTCGCGACGGGCGATCTGGCGGCGCTTCGCGCGCAAGCCCACATCGACGAGGCGGAGAGCCTCGAGGAGATCTTCCTCCGCCTCACGGAAGAAGCCCAGATTCCGCCGGTCGAGGCGCCGCGGCGCCGGTCGTGGTTCCGGAGGTCGTGAGCCGTGGGACGGACGCTCGCCCTGTTCACGTACAAGTTGCGGTTCTTCTTCGGGCCCTCCCTCCGCGGCCGTTTCGGCCCGCTCGCGTACGCCGCCCTGATCCTCATCTTCATCCCCTCCAGCGTCGCGATCGGGATCACGATGGGCGCCACGTTGCGCTCGATGGACACGGCGCAGTCCGTCGGGCTCCTGTCCACGCCCCTCGCGGGTCTGCTGTCGCTCGGGCTGCTGTACTCCCTCGGACGCGGCGTCACGGCGCATGCCTCCGAGTTCGATTTCTTCATGACGGCGAGGGTTCGGCCGCGCGAGTATCTCGCCGCCGATCTCCTGTTCCAGTTCGTCTCCCTGATCGCCGCGGGCGGCCTCGCCGCCGGCGTCGCGGCCCTCGCGATGGTCCTGTCCGTGGGCCGTCCGGTCATCGCGGCCGTCCCGTTGTTCGCCGTCCTCATCACGTACACGTTCTTCGTCCTGATGACGTCGCAGGTGCTCGTCGTCCTGCGCGTGCGATATCCGAAGGCCCCGGTCCGCGCCGCGACGGTCGTCCTGCTGATCCTCTCGCTCCTCCCCGCGATCGGGTTCGCGCGACCCGGCTTCCCCCTCGCCTTCGAAGGCCTCCCGATCCCGCCGACCGCGTTCGCCTCGCTCGGCGTCTCGATCCTGCGGGCGGAGCCCCTGAGCACGGCCGAGCTGGCGACGGCGATCGCGTACGCCGGGGCCGTCGGGCTGGTGTGGGCCGTCCTCTCCGACACGTACATCTTCCACGGCATCCGCCCGACGCTGTCCGCGGGGTGGGGACAGGTCGACCTCGGCTCCCGGATGGAGATGCAGCGCCGGATGACGGCGCGCCTGGGCCGCGTCACCACGCGAGTGCGCCTCCGGACGGACCGCGGCGGCGACACGGGGCTGATGGCCCGCCTCCATCTCATCCGCATCTGGCGGGACGGGAGCGTCCTCTTCGTCGTCCTGTTCGGCGTCATCGCGATCCTGCCCGCGGGCCTGAGCGGCGCGGGCCCGTCCGGCACCGCCGCGATCACGGTCACGCAGACGCTCACGTTCCTGCTCGGGATCCTCGCGATGAACTGGGCGTTCTATGAGCGGGACAACCTGTGGATCGTGCTGACGTCCGCGAAGGGCTCGGGGGCGTATTTCCGCGGCCTCATGATCGGCCTCGCGGCGATCGGCATGGGGACGACGGCCGCGTTCCTCGCCATCCTGGCCGTGACCCACGCGGTCGCCCTGCCGATCGAGATGCTCGCCCTCCCGGTCGTCTCGCCGGTCGCCGCGGCGTTCGTCGCGACCGCCCTGCTGACGCGCGTCAAGCTGAAGCCGTCCGCGTTCTCGTTCGCCGCCCTCGGGATCTTCTTCCTCGTGTCGATCGGAGGATTCCTTGGGGGCCTCACGGCGCAGGCGGCCGTCACCGCGGCCGGCGCCGCCCTCGGGGTCGCGGCCTTCGCTCAAGCCGCCGTGCTCGGCGCCTTCCTCGCCGGGTTCCTCGGCTTCGGCCTGTGGGCCGTCACCCGCCTCGCCGCGTCGTTCCACCTCTGAGCCAGGAATCCGTCAAAACCTTCATCTACGGCGGCTCCCTCCGACGGCCGTCCGGAGAGGGATCGTGGTCGCCGAGATCGTGACGCAGCCCGCCGCCACCGCAGGGACCCTCGCGCCGACCCGGGGCGAGGACCGGATCCTGATCGCGCGGAAGCTCGTCAAGACGTACGACAGCGGCGAGGTCGAGGTCCACGCGTTGCGCGGGCTGAACCTCGACATCCGGCGGGGCGAGATGGTAGCGATCATGGGGCCCTCCGGGTGCGGCAAGACGACGCTCCTGAATTGCCTGTCCGGGATCGACGACTTCACGTCCGGCGAGGTCTGGATCGCCGGGAAGCCGCTCTCTCGGATGGGGGACAACGAGAAGACGGATTTCCGCGCGATGCGGATGGGATTCATCTTCCAGAACTACAACCTCCTCCCGGTCCTGCGGACGGTCGAGAACGTCGAGCTGCCCCTCCTCGTGCGCGGCGACGACCCGAAAGGCGCACGCCGGAAGGCGCTCGCCGCGCTCGCGGCGGTCGGCCTGGAGAAGGAGGCGCCCAAGAAGCCCGCGGAGCTGAGCGGCGGGCAGCAGCAGCGCGTCGCGATCGCCCGCGCCCTCGTCAACGAGCCGGACGTCGTCTTCGCCGACGAACCGACGGGGAACCTCGACTCGGAGACGACGGCGGAGGTCATCGACCTCATGCGAAGGCTGCACCAGGAGAAGGGCCTCACGTTCGTCATCGTGACCCACGACAGCGCGGTCGGCAACCGGACACAGCGGGTGATCCTGATGCGGAACGGGCTGATCCTGAAATCGTTCCAACCGACGCCCGGGTGAGATGCCGCAGTGGACACGGCGACGACGCTCCTCCTGGTCGTCGGGCTCGTGGCCCTGGCGGTCCTCGGCTGGGCCGGCCGCAAGCGCTTCCCGCTCCGCATCGGCGCGGGCAACTTCTTCCGACGGAAGACGCAAGTCGCAATCGTCGTGGCGGGGCTGCTCATCGGGACCGCGATCATCAGCTCGTCGTTCATCATCCAGAGCACCTTCGACTACACGGTCCGAGCGGCCGTCTTCCGCGCCCTCGACGCGGTCGATGAGGTCGTCTTCGTCGCGTCGCCCACCGGGACGCGGCGCGAGCTTGTCGTTGATGATCGCCTCCGTCGCCAGGAGTCCGGACCCGTCCCAGTTCGAGCCGTCCGCCCGGACGAAGGCGCCGAGGTCGTGCGCCGCATCATACCCGATCACCGTCGCGGTGGGTTCGAAGAGGCTCGTCGAGGCATCGATGACCGCGCCGTTCAGCTGGTAGCGTGGGGCGACGGCCTCGTCGTGAACGTCGGCGGGCCCCAAGGGCTCGTGCGGTTCAATGTCAGCGTGCACTCGATCGTCCGGGATGCGGGGCGCGGCGCCTGGGACGATGGCGAGAACCTGTTCCTGCCTCTGGACGCCCTCCAGGCGGCGCTCAGCGAGGCCGGCAAGATCAACACGATCACCGTGGCGAACGTCGGCGGCGTGACGCAGGGATATCTCCGATCGGACGACGTCGTGCGAGAGATGACGCCGTACCTGCCGACGACGCCGACCTTCACGATCGCGAAGGCGAAGGCGGACTCGATCGACGGCGCGAGCCGGAACATCGACCAGCTCAGCCAGGTGTTCGTCCTCCTCGGGTTCTTCACGGTCATCGCGGGCGTCCTCCTGATCATCAACATCTTCGTCATGCTCGCGGAGGAGCGGAAAGGGGAGATGGGCGTGGCTCGGGCGCTCGGCATGCGGCGGAAGAACCTCGTCCAGAGCTTCGTGTCCGAGGGCCTGTTGTACGCCCTCCTTTCGTCCCTCGTCGGGACGTTCGCGGGATTGCTCGTCGCGGGCGTGATCCTGTGGGGCTTCTCCCAGGTCTTCGGCGCCTCGGCGTTCGGCGGGACGGGATTCATCCTCACGTGGACGGACTCCGACCTCATCAGCGGGTTCGCGATCGGCTTCCTGATCACGATGGCGACGATCGGGCGTGGGGGCCGCCGTATCGGTCCTCGGCGCCGTCGGGCTCGGCGTGGCGCTCGTCCGACAGAGCCTCCTGCTCCAGGATGTCGGGCCGGTCGCACTCGCGTTCGGCCTCGCGGTCCTCACGATGCGGGTCCTCCCGCCGAGGGCCGTCTTCACCGCGGCCGGGGCCTTCATCGTCGGTTGGGTGCTGAGCCCCCGGAAGTTCTTCAGCATCGCGAACGCGGACATCACGCTGTTCATTGTCGCGGGCCTCCTGCTCGTGTTCGGAGGCCTCCTCATCGTCATGTTCAACAGCGACTCCGTCCTCGCCCTCGCAACGCGGATCGTGCGCCGCCGCACGTGGCGACCCGTCGTCCGCACGGCGATCGCGTACCCGATGAACAAGAAGTTCCGCACGGGGGCCACGCTCGCGAGCATCGCCCTCGTGATGTTCACGATCGCGACGATGTCGGGGATCCAGGCCGAGGTCAGCTCCTCGATCGCCACGACGAGCGTCCGGGAGAGCGGCGGATTCGACCTGCTGGGTTCCTCCGGCATCCCGGTCTCCAACTGGAGCGCGGCATTCGACGGCTACAACGCGACGACGGGATCGACGAACATCACCCTCGCGCTCCCGCTGACCCAGGCGCGCGTTCAGGTCGTCGCGGATCCGAGCTTCACGGGCTCCTTGTTCAACACGACGTTCGTCGGCGTGCCGTCCGATTGGGTGCCCCTGTGTCCCCTCGGACAAGCCGCGACGGACGCCCGGCCCTGCTTCGCCTTGCAGGCCCTCGATCCGGCGTACCCGAACGCGGATGCGGCCTGGGCGGCGGTCCGCAATAATTCCACGCTCGCGATCATCGATGGCTCCGTGATCCCCAACAACTTCGGCCCCAATTTCGGAGTCCTCTCCGCGTCCGTCGGCGACACGTTCTACTACGGCAACCGTTCGGCGCCCCGCAGCGTCCGGATCATCGGAATCCTGTACGAGCAATTCGTCCAAGGGTTCTGGGTTTCCGGAGACTTCCTCAAACAGACGTTCTCAATCGCCGGTGCCAACACGTTCTACTTCAAGGTCCGGCCCGGGGTGGACGTCACGAAGGCGGGGCACGACCTCGAGCGGCACTTCATCGCGTACCAGCTCATCACCCTGAACATCCAGGAGTTCATCAACCAGATCCAGGAGGCGACGACGGGGGTGTTCAACCTCTTGGAAGCGTACCTGGCCCTCGGCCTGATCGTCGGGATCGCGGGCCTCGGCGTGATCACGATGCGCAACGTCGTGGAGCGACGGCAGGAGACGGGCGCGCTTCGCGCGATCGGGTTCCGCAAGTCCATGGTCCTGAAGTCATTCTTGTTCGAACTCTCGTTCATCGCGCTGACGGGCATCGCGCTGGGGGTCGCGTTGGGCGTTGCCCTCTCGTATGACCTGTACCTCCGCTTCTTCGCCGAACAGGCCGCGTTCGTGGTCCCGTGGGAACGGCTGCTCCTCCTGGGCGGCATCGCGTTCCTCGGGTCCGTCCTGGCGACGGCGAGTCCGGCGATCCGCGCCGCCCGCATGCCGCCGGCGGAGGCGCTCCGCTCGTTCGAATGATGCTACGGCGGCGACTCGCGGATCAGTACACGGCGGCTTTCTCGCGCCGCTCCAGCGCTTGGAGGCGGTACTGTTCCGGCTTCCGATCAAACTTCAGCTGGCATTCCTCGGAGCAGAAATAGTACGGCGTGCCGCGGTACCAGATCATCCAGTACGCGGTGTGCGCATTGATCGGTTTCCCGCAGACCGGATCGAGCGCCACGGATCCACCGCTCCGAGGGAGCCGAAGGCGCCCGTCGATATGAACGCTTCGAACCGCCATCTCCGGGCTAGAAGACTTTGCCGGTCACGTAGACGGCCGGACGTCCTGCGGAGAGGTCGACCTTGCCCTTCATGGCCCGAGCCCGGGTCACATAAAGCTGGCTCACGAGGCGAAACGCCTGCTCGACGTTCTCCCCGGTCTTCGCGCTCGTCACGATCCAATGGCATCCGATCGGCTCGCACACATCGGCCGCGGCGGCCTCGACGCGCGCCAACGCGGCCACGTCCGACTTGTTGATCAAGACCACGGTCGGGACCTCGCCGCAGACACTGCGCACCGCATCGTACCATTCCGTGAGCAGGTACACGGTCTCGAACCGCGTGCCGTCGGCGACGAGGAGCAAGGCTCCCAAGTTGTTGAAGAACGCCTCCTTCAGCAGCTCGCGGAAGCCCGGGTCTCCCATGATGTCCCAGACCGTCGGTGGACGTACTGTCCGTCGAACGTGTTCGAGAGGAACCTCCGGACGAGGGAGGTCTTCCCGACGCCGGGGTCGCCCGCGAGACAGACTTTGAACGTGACATCCGGGCGAGCCGGGCGCTCAGAGGCACCGGGCCGCATTGCACGCAGCGGTCCGTCGCTCGGGCCTATACGCTTTCGGACCGATTATCACGCATGCGAATCGGGCACACGCCGCATCGTCCTCGCGAGGCCGTCGAGGAAGGTCCTCAGGCGCGTCTCGACGTCCGCGACGGTCTCCCGGAACCCGTCCCACGCCGAAAGGGTGGACCCGTGAACTTCCCGGAGGGCCGTCAGGAATCCGGTCATGGAGTCGGAAAGGGCGCGGGGCCGCTCGCCCGTCGAGACGATGGCGAGGTACAGGAACGCGTCTTTCGCGATCGTCACGTGACGGTCGTCAACCTGGAGGCTGCGGAGTTCCCCGGGTCGCCCGGATCCGGGCGTGAAGGAATCCTTCACGAACCTCGCGACGACCGTGAGCATCCCGGACGTCGCGAGCTCGTCGCGCAGCGCGCCCTCCCCCTGACCTGCGTGGGCGACGAGGCGACCGTCCTCGAGGATCAGGAAGGCGTCGGTCGGGCGGAATGGAACGCGCAACGCCCGTCGGGCCACGAGCCAGACGGGGATGGCAAGCAAGGAAAGCAATGGGACCCAATACGGCACTCCGAAAAACCCGGCCACGACCGCGGACGTCGTGAAGGACAGGGCCATCGATGCGACGAGGGGGCTCTCCGTGGTGTTGGTCGTCGTGAGCGCGAGCCGCAACCGGATCGTCCCGACCGGCGCGGACGAAAGATCGGCGCCTGACGCCACCGGGATCCAGGACGAGCCGCCGTCCACGCTGTACGCGAGGGCCACGTCGGTGTTGTTGGGCCCGCTCGCGTCCATCGTGAGGACGCCCCAGGCCACCACGCCGGCCGGGGCGAAAGACTCGGTCGTCACGGATCCCGCGGCCGCGTGACGCACGAATCGCACCCCGACGTCCAGGAGGCTCGGCGACTGGAGGTTCGGGGTGAAGAGCCGCGCTCGATACTCGAG
>VBMM01000184.1 GCA_005878415.1 Methanobacteriota archaeon | reverse complement strand
GATCGAGATCGCATGGGTTGAGTTCAACAGCGGCGCGATCCCGATCACGGTGAAACGCGAGATGTAGGCCTCTGTCGCCCGCCGCGTCGGGACATCGCTCGACCTCCGGGCCATGGTCGGATCGCTCGAAAACGATGTATTTATATAGAACCGCATACACATAATTGACCGTCTCGACCGATATCCGGAGGTGAGACGGATGATGCGCAAGAACAACGCAGCTTCTAAGA
>VBMM01000182.1 GCA_005878415.1 Methanobacteriota archaeon | reverse complement strand
AAGGACAAAGAGTTCCTCCACGAGTTCGAACCGAACGTCTCGCACTACGAGGTCCTCGTCGCCCCGGACGGGATTCGCTAGGGGCCATGCGGCGCGACTCGCACCGCCACGATCCTACGGCGGTTGGGAGACCGTCGCGTTCTCCAGCCGCGATCCGGCACGGATCGTCATCGAGTCCCCGATGATGCTCGAGGCGATCCGCGCGCCGTCTTCGATGATGCAGTTCCGGGAGACGACGCTATCGACGATTTCGGCGGTAGCCCCGACGACACTGCCCTCGAGGACGATGCTGTTCCGGACGACCGCTTTGCTTTCGAGCCTCGCGCCCTCGTAGAGGCAGGCGTTGTCCGCGATGCTGCCGCGCCGCAGGACGGCGCCGGACCCGACGTAGCACGGTCCCCGGATCGTGACGCCGTCTTCGACCTGCGCGGCGGCGTCGAGGATCACGGGTCCCTCGCTCGCGATGCCCGCGCGCCGGAGCGGCTTCCCTTCCCGTCGCACGATCTCCATGCTCGCCTTCCAGAGGTCGTGCGGTCGCCCGATGTCCATCCAGACGCCATCGAGCTTGGAGCCATGGAGCGGGACGCCTTTGGCGAGGAGCTTCGGGAACAGGTCCTTCGCGAAGTCGAACTTCTGGTCCGACGGGATGAAATCGAGGACCTCCGGCTCGAGCACGTAGATGCCCGCGTTCGCGAGGTTCGAGAACGCCTCCTCCCGCTTCGGCTTCTCGCGGAACTTCGCGATCCGGCCTTTCGCATCGAGGCCGACGATCCCATACTGCGTCGGGTCGTCCACCTCCGTGAGGGCGATCGTCCCGACGCCGCCCCGTCGCTTGTGGAAGTCGTAGAGCGCCTTGAAGTCCACGTCGCACAGGATGTCCCCCATCGCGACGACGAACGTCTCGTCGATGAAGTTCCCCACCCGACGGACCGCCCCCGCGGTGCCCGCGGGGTTCTCCTCGAAGCTGTACAGGATCGACGCATTGTAGTCGGCGCCGTCGCCGATCGACTTGATCAGCGCGTCGGAGAGATACGCCGTCGTCACGATGATCTCGTGGAAACCGGACGTCGCGAGGGATCGCAGGACGTAATCGATGCACGGCCGGCCGGCGACGGGCATCAGCGGCTTCGGCCGCTTGTAGGTGAGCGGCTTGAGCCGGGTCCCCTCTCCGCCGGCGAGGACGACGGCCTTCATCGGCCGATCTCCACGCGGCCTTTCTCCAAGAGGGCCCTCAACGCCCGGTCCGCGGAGTCCTCGAGCTTCTTCGGATCGGAGAGGGCCCGGGCTTGGCGGTTCTGCGTCCGGAGGAGATCGCGGGACTCGCGCGCCTCCGCGCGCTTCGCGCCCCGGATCGAGAGGACCTTGTCCCGCATCTCGACGACCTTCGCGTGGATCTCATCGGCCTTGTCCCGCGCCGCGAGGTACGCCTCGTGCTTCTCGTCGCCCTCGAACACCAGGGCCGAGATCTCCCGCACGAGCCCGAGCGAATCGTCGTGGACGGCGCGCGCCTCCGCGCTCAGGACCACCGCCGCTTCGTGCTCCTTCTCCGCGGCCTGGAACAGCTCCGTGATCCCGGAGTCGATGTCCCGGACTTCCTTCGCGATCTTGTCTTGATCGGCCTTCAACGCCTCGAGATCGACCAGGCGCTTCATGGAGCGCTTGATCTCGACGAGCAACTCGTTCTCTTCGCCGAGCGTCAGGGAGGCGGTCTGCTGCCGCATCTCCATTTGCGAGACCCGCCGCTTCGCCGCCCGAAGCTCTGCACCGACGTCCCCGGATGCGGAACCGCGCATCTTCCGCTTCAGTTCGATGAGCGCCTTCGCCTTCCCCTGGAGTTCGTCGCGCTTCGCTCGGTGCGCCCGCGCCTTCCCCGCGAGGTCGGCCCGCCGGTCTTTCAGGTCCCGCAGCTTCGGCGCGAGCTCCCGCTTCTTCTCGTGCACGAGGTCCCGCTCCTGACGGAGGAGCGCGGCCTCCTGGTTCAGGGCGGCCCGCC
>VBMM01000181.1 GCA_005878415.1 Methanobacteriota archaeon | reverse complement strand
GACGGCGTCGAACCGGCCCGGGTCCTCGATCGGGAATGGGCTCGGACGCGGGACGAGCCGCACGAGGGCCGAGTCGACGCGCGGCTGCGGGTGGAAGGCGTTCCGCGGCACCCGCTCGAGGATCTCGGCCGCGGCCCGACGGTACACGCCGACGCTCAGCCGGGAATAGTCGGCGGTAGCGGGCTTCGCGATCATCCGCCGGGCGAACTCCCACTGGTACATCAGGACGGCCCGGTCGAACCGCTCCTCGAGCAGCCGGAACGTGATCGG
>VBMM01000183.1 GCA_005878415.1 Methanobacteriota archaeon | reverse complement strand
GAGGAAGTCAAAGCGGACCTCGCGGCGGCGACGCTGAAGGACGGCGTCTTGGAAATCCGGGTCCCGAAGAGGGAGCCGACCCAGGTTTCGAAACCCGTCAAGGTGCGGGTCGAGTGAACCCGCCCTCCATTTCCTTTTCTTTGCGATTCCCGGATGGACGGTTGTTCCATGAGTTCAAGTAACCCCGATTCGTTGCGAAACCGCGCCGGCGCCGCATCTGATGGCGCCCGGTGAGAGGAGACCTGCCCGCGATGGCGAGCGGCCGTGAGAAATTCCTTCGGGTCGCCGAGGCGAAGGCCGCGGACGCCGGCCGTGGGATCGTCCGGATCGACCCGGAGGTCATGCGGATCCTGGAGCTGAAAGAAGGGGACATCGTGCTCATCGAGGGCACGAAGTCGACCGCCGCGGGCGTGCGGCGCGGCTACCCGGAGGACGCGAACCGCGGCGTGATCCGCATGGACGGCATGCAACGTCGCAACGCGGGCGTGGGCCTGGACGACAAGGTCGGCCTTCGGAAGGCGTTCGCCCGGCCCGCGGACAAGCTGAGCCTCGCGCCGACGGAACCGATCCGGATCATGGGCGGGGAGCAGTACATGGCGCAGGTCCTGCGGGGACGCGCGATCACCCGCGGCGACGTGATCAGCGTGAGCATCATGGGCCGCAAATTCGACTTCGTGGTCACGTCGTTCTCGCCGGGGGCGGACGCCGTGCTCGTCGAGGACGAGACGGACATCAAAATCGCGGAGAAGCCAATCAAAGAGGAGGAGGCGAAGGTCCCGAAGGTGGACTACGAAGACATCGGCGGGCTTGGCGACGAGGTCCGGAAGGTCCGCGAGATGATCGAGCTGCCCCTCCGGCATCCGGAGCTGTTCGAGCGCCTCGGCGTCGAGGCGCCCAAGGGGGTCCTCCTCCACGGCCCGCCGGGGACCGGCAAGACGCTCCTTGCGAAGGCGGTCGCCTCGGAGACGAACGCGAACTTCTACTCCATCTCCGGGCCCGAGATCATGTCGAAGTTCTACGGCCAGAGCGAGGAGAACCTGCGCGACATGTTCAAGCAGGCCGAGGAGAACGCGCCGAGCATCGTGTTCATCGACGAGCTCGACTCGATCGCGCCGAAACGGGACGAGGTGACGGGCGAGGTCGAGCGACGGGTCGTCGCCCAGTTGCTCGCCCTGATGGACGGCTTGCAGGCCCGCGGCAAGGTCGTGGTGATCGGCGCGACGAACCGTCCGAATGCCCTCGACCCCGCGCTCCGACGGCCGGGCCGGTTCGACCGCGAGATCGAGATCGGGGTGCCGGACCGCGACGGACGCCTGGAGATCCTCCAGATCCACACGCGCGGCATGCCCCTGTCCAAAGACGTCGACCTGAAGGAACTCGCCGGGATCACGCACGGCTACGTCGGCGCGGACATGGCGGCCCTCTGCAAGGAAGCGGCGATGCGATCGCTGCGGCGGATCCTGCCCGAGATCGACCTCCAGGTCGACAACGTCCCGCCCGAGGTGCTGAACCGGCTCGAGGTCACTCGGGACGACTTTCTCCAGGCATACCGAGAGATGGAGCCGTCGACGATGCGCGAGGTCCTCATCGAGAAGCCGAACGTCCGGTGGGGAGACATCGGCGGCCTCGACGAGGCGAAGCAAGAACTCCGAGAATCGATCGAATGGCCGCTGACGATGAACAAGCTGTTCGCCCACTTCGACGCGCGGCCGCCGCGCGGCATCCTGCTGTACGGTCCGCCCGGCACGGGGAAGACCCTCCTCGCGAAAGCCGTCGCCACCGAGTCGGAGGCGAACTTCATCTCGGTCCGCGGGCCCGAATTCCTCAGCAAGTGGGTGGGGGAGAGCGAGCGCATGGTGCGCGAGACGTTCCGCAAGGCGAAGACCGCGGCCCCGTGCATCATCTTCTTCGACGAGATCGACGCGATCACGCCCGTCCGAGGGATGTCCGCGGACTCCCAGGTCACGGAGCGCGTGATCTCGCAGATCCTCACGGAGATGGACGGGCTCGAGGAGTTGCACAACGTGACCGTCATCGCGGCGACGAACCGGATGGACCTCGTGGACCCGGCGCTGCTGCGGCCCGGCCGGTTCGACCGCCACATCTACACCCCGCCGCCGGACCTCGCGACCCGCAAGGCGATCCTCGAGATCCACACGCACAACAAGCCCCTGGCGAAGGACGTCGACCTCGACGACATCGCCCGGCGGACGGACAGGTACACCGGCGCGGAGCTCGCGGCGGTCTGCAACGAGGCGTCCATGCTGGCCATCCGCGATGTCGCGTTGAAGCTCCCGAAGCTCGACGAAGTCGCCCTGAAGAAGGTCGCGATCGAGAAACGACATTTCGAGGCCGCGCTGAAGAAAGTGCAGCCGCAGACGGGCGACCCGTCACTCTACAGCCGAATGCCGTCCCCGTTCCCGCGGGGGCCCGAAGTCTCCTGAGGAGGAACGCTTAAGACGCGGAGCGAGGAATCGCCGCCCGTGGCGGCCTCCGCTCCCGGGAAGCTCATCCTCTTCGGAGAGCACGCCGTCGTCTTCGGCGAGCCGGCCCTCTGCACCGCGATCAACCTTCGTGCAGAGGTCTTCGTGCGGCCGTACAAGGAGTGGCGGGCGGACGGCGGGGCGCTCGACGAACCCCGCTACCGGGACGTGAAAGGCGCGGTCGAGAAAGCGAAGGCCCGAGCTCCGATGTGGGTCGAGGTCCGGGCCATGGTCCCGAGCGGCGCGGGTCTGGGATCGTCCGCGGCGGTCACCGTCGCGACCCTCGGCGCTCTGCACGGAATCGCGGGCGGGCTCGACCCGCCGACGATCGCCCGCGAGGCGTTCGAGGTCGAGCACGAGGTCCAGGGCCGCGCGAGCCCCATCGACACGAGCACCGCCGCGGCGGGCGGGGCGCTGCTGGTCCTCCGCGAGCCGCGGGAGGACCTCCTGTGGACGATCGAACGTGACACGCGCCGCTGGTGCCTCCATCGGGCGCGCCTTCCGGATCTCGAGTTCGTGATCGGCAACACGGGCATCAGCGCGGCGACGGGGCCCCTCGTCGCGAAGGTCAAGGATCGCGTCGAGCGCGACCCGCGTGCGGCGGACATGGTGCGGGAAATCGGTCGGATCACGCTCGAGGGCCTGGCGGCGCTGCAGCGGCGGGACCTCGTCCAGGCGGGACGGCTCATGGACCGCGATCATGCCCTCCTGACGGAACTCGGCGTGGGCCACGAGATGCTCGACCGGCTCGTCGCAGCCGCTCGCCCTTCGAGCTACGGCGCGAAACTCACCGGCGCCGGCGGGGGCGGGAGCATCGTCGCGCTGACGGACCGGCCCGACGAGACCGTAGGGGCAATCCGGGCCGCGGGCGGCAAGGCGTTCGTCGTGCGGCCCGACTCCGCTGGAGTGACGAAGCAGCCATGACGCCGCCGAAGGCGCATAAGGTCCGCGCGACGAAAGGAGAGAAGGCGACGGCCGCTCGAACCCTCCTGGTCGAACACGCCGCGGAACTCCTCACGCTGCGCGGGCCGGGTGGGCCGCGGGTCCGGGAGACGGCCGCGGATCTCGGGATCGTGGAGGACGGGGCCGTCTACGTCGAGGGGGACCGAATCGTCGATGTCGGGACGGCCTCCGACGTCCTCTCGAGGCACCCCCGCGCCGACGTCCGAATCGATGCGGCCGGGTGCGTCGTGATGCCGGGCTTCGTCGATGCGCACACCCACGCCATCTTCGCGGGAACTCGCGAACACGAGGTCGAGTGGAAGGCGCAAGGACTCGGCTACGCCGAGATCGCCGCGCGCGGAGGAGGAATCCTCTCCACCGTCCGGGCGACGCGCGAGGCATCGGAGGACGAACTCGTCCGGACCGGATCCGAACGGATGCGGTCGATGTTGTCGGCCGGCACGACGACGCTCGAAGTCAAGACGGGATATGGACTGCGGACCGACGACGAGGTACGGATGCTACGCGCCTCCGCGCGTGCCGCGTCCCTCGCGGGCGTCGACGTCGTGCCGACATTCCTCGGTGCGCATGCAATCCCACCGGAATACGAGGGCCGACCGGATGCCTACGCGGACCTAGTATCGGGTGCGATGCTGGAGGCCGTCCGGGCGACCGGGCTGGCGCTCTTCTGTGACGTCTTCGTGGACGAGGGGTACTTCACGCCGGATCAGGCTCGACGAATTCTCGGGAAGGCGAAGGCGGCGGGTCTGCAGCCGAAGGTCCACGCCGACGAGCTCGCCGAGACCGGCGGGGCCTCGCTCGCCGCGGAGATCGCGGCGGTTTCCGCGGACCACCTCGTGCACGCATCGCCGGAGGGAACCGAGGCGATGGCCCGCGCGGGCGTCATCGGGGTTCTGCTCCCGGCGACGTCTCTCGCGTCTCGGCTGCCGTTCGCGGACGGACGGCGGCTCGTCGCGGCCGGCGTTCCGGTCGCGTTGGGCACAGACTTCAACCCGAACTGCTGGTGCGAGTCGTTGCAACTGGCCGCGGCCCTCGCGTGTCATCACAACGGCCTGGTTCCTGCGGAGGCGATCGTCGCGTGCACCATCAACGCGGCCCACGCGGTCGGCCGCGCGAGCGACGTCGGGAGTCTCGAACCCGGGAAGCGGGCGGACCTCTTGGTCTTGGACATCCCGTCTCATCGTCATTTGGGTTACCGGATCGGCGGAAAT
>VBMM01000180.1 GCA_005878415.1 Methanobacteriota archaeon | reverse complement strand
CAGGACGACGAGGATGGCGGCGACGCCGGCGCTCGCACCGCTCGCGGCGGCGGTGCCTCCGTACACGTACCGCTTCAGGTCGCCCCGCTCGATCTTGACGAGGTAGCCAAGGATGATGCCGATCACGAGGGCGGCTTCAATCCCTTCCCGAATCCCGATGATCAGGCTCGGGATGATCCCGACCGACGTTGCCACACGCGCCTCTCCTGATTTTGGACGGTTGGACGTCCCCGGCCTCGCGTCGATAACGGCGTAATATTTAAGGGTTCGGAGGTGCGCCTCGTTGCTCGTTCATCGAGCCGCTGCGATACCCGAGCAAGTCGATCGTGACATGGGAGAATCCGGCATCGCGGACCGCCCGAGCCACCCTCGCTGCGAGGTCCGGCTGGACGATCCGCGGGATGTCCTCCGGGAGGACCTCGATGCGCGCGATCCCCTCGTGCGCTCGCACCCGCACGACCCGGAACCCGAGCGCGCGAATCGCGTATTCCGCCTCTTCGACCCGGTGCAACTTGTCCAACGTGATGACCTCCCCGTATGCGATGCGCGACGAAAGGCAGGCGTTACTCGGCTTGTCGTGAAAACTCAGTCCGAGCCGTCGCGCGAGCGAGCGGACGTCGGGCT
>VBMM01000179.1 GCA_005878415.1 Methanobacteriota archaeon | reverse complement strand
CCCGATCTCGGCGGCCTCGTCGAGCGCCTCCTCGAGCTCGCGTCGGGCCAAGGATTCCGCGTCCGCGATCACCGCGAGCGCGTCCCCGCCGACCGCGTCGTGGGCGACCCGGGCCACGAGGCCGCTGTCCACGCCTCCGGAGTACGCGATCAGAATCCGGCGGCGGGCGCGCATGGCGGCGACCATCCCGTCGTACGCGCGCTGAAGCTCGACCGCGGGAGCTGTGACCTCCATGGGCGCGTCGAATGCGCCCGCGGTGATAAAGCCATCGCGGGACAAACCGTAAGGGCCTCGCCGACATGCCCGATGGCGTGCGCCCCGCGTTCCTCGAGTGCACGGCATGTTCGAAGAAACACGAGGTCCGCCTGCGGAACGTCTGCGACTGCGGCGCGCCGCTGTTCGCGCGATACGAGTGGAGCGACCTCCGGCGAGAGGACCTCCCGGCACGGAGGGATCTCTGGCGGTACGCCCCGCTGCTCCCGCTGAACGAGGCCGAGATCCGTTCCCGCGGCGAAGGCGGCACGCCGTTGTACAAGTTGGACCGGATCGGAGGTGGCGGACGGGTCGCGCGGCTCAAGGTCGCCTCGTTGCACGTCAAGGACGAGGGACTCAACCCGACGGGCACGTTCAAGGCGCGGGGCATGGCGGTGGCGGTGCCGATGGCCGAGGTCCTCGGCGCGTCGACCCTCGCGGTCCCGACCGCGGGCAACGCGGGCGCCGCGCTGTCGTTGTACGCCGCCGTCTACGGCGTGCGCGCGATCGTCATCATGGCCCGGGACGGACCGACCGCCGCGGCGCAGGAGACCCTCGCTTACGGGGCCCACCTCTTGCAGGTCGATGAGGACATCGCGGACGCGGGCCGGATCGTCCAGGATCTCGCGCGGACCACGCCGACCTTCAGCGTCGCGACGTTGCGAGAGCCGTACCGCGTCGAAGGCAAGAAGACGATGCTTCTGGAAATCTGGGAGGCCCTCGGGACGATGCCGGACTGGATCCTCTTCCCGACGGGAGGCGGGACCGGAATCGCCGGCGCCTGGAAGGCGCTCCACGAGCTGCGGGAACTCGGCTGGTTCGAGGGGCCGTGGCCCCGGATCGGACTCGTCCAGGCGGACGGCTGTGCGCCGCTCGTCCGCGCGTGGGCGGAGGGACGGGAGTCCGCGGAGCCCTGGCCCCACCCGAAGACGAACGCGTCCGGACTGCGCGTCCCATCGACCGTCGCGGACCGCATCGTCCTCCGGGCGCTCCGGGAGACGCGAGGCGCCGCCGTCGCCGTGTCCGACGAGGCGATCGCCGTGGCGGCGCGCACGTTCGCGGCCCTCGAGGGGATCGGCGCGTGCCGAGAAGGGGCGGCGACGCTGGCGGGACTCCGCCGCTTCTACGACGAAGGCACGATCACGCCGGACGACCGCGTGGTCCTCGTCAACACGGGCGCCCCGCGCGATTCCGAGCCGCCGCTCCCGAGTATCCCGATCGTCCGGAGCGCCGAGGAGGTCCGGACTTACCTCGGGCTTACGCCGACATCTCCTTGAGCTTCTCGAGGACCTTCGCGTGGTCCGGGGGAACCTTCGGGTCTTCCGTGACCCACTTGTAACGCACGATGCCCTCGTTGTCCAGGATGAACACGGACCGCTTGGCGACCCCTTGCAGGCCGAAGCCCCCGAAGCGGTCGTACTGCACCCCGTACGCCTTGCTCACGCCTCGGTTCCAGTCGCTCAGCAGCGGATAGTTGATCCCATTCTCCTTCTTGAACACGCGGTGGCTGTGGTGGCTGTCCGTGCTGATCCCGTAGACCTTCGCTCCGTACGATTCGATTGCGCCGAGCGAGTCGCGAATCGCGCAGAGTTGGCCCTGGCAAACGTTCGTGAAGTCGAACACGTAGAACGAGAGCACGACGGGACCGTGGCCGAGTTCGTTCGAGAGCGTCACGGGCTTCGCCTCGTCGTTCAGCAACGTAAAATCGGGCGCCTTCTCGCCGACGTCCACCATGGACCCGCCTCGCGCTCGGCGAACCCGACGGCGGCGATGAACCCTTCGCTTATTCGCCCGGACGCCGATGACGCTGGGAAGTCGTCGGGCACCCGGGAACACAATGTATATCTAACGCCACCGCCACAAAGGCTTCCGGATCCGGGCTCCCGCGAAGACGCGACGCCAGGCGGAAGGCCACACCCTGAGCTTTCCGGCGGCGTGAGCCTCGGAACCCTTATCGGACGCCGGACCGATTCCGGGTCGATGCCGGAACGGGAGAAGGCGATCTTCCCTCGGGCCGTCGGGCGGTCGAGCGGAGGCCTGGAGCTTCGCTGCGTGATCTTCGCGCGGAACGACGACGGGATCGTATTGATCCGCCATCGGCGGGATCCGATTGTCCGCGACGCATGGACGCTCCCGGGCGGCGTGCTCGACTACGGCATGAGCCCGCGGGACAGCGGGGGACGGATCCTGATGGACCAGGCAGGCGTCCCCGCCGAGACGATGCGGCTCCTGACCGTGGAGTCTTCGTCCCAGGGGAGTTGGACCCTCGCCTTCCTTTGGGACGCGGTCATCCGGAAGGCACCCGTCGCGGGCGCGGGCATCGCCGAGCTGCGCGTCGAGCCGATCGAGAAATGCCTCGCGGAAGACCTCGACCTCCTCGCCCGAATGCAACTCGAGCGGTACCGCGGCCTTGAGCTCGAGGAGACCGCCTGAGAGGTCACGAGCCGTCCGCGATCCATGCGAGGTACTGCCTCGCCTTCACTTCGGCGCCGTCCTCCCCGATGACGGATGGGAGCGTCCGGGCGCGGAGCAATTCGACGACCTTCACGAGGTCGTCTTCCGTGAGGGTCGAGCGGTCCGCGCGAACATCGCGCAGCCGCTTCCGCAGCATCGCCAGAGCCATGTCGCCCCAGATGGCCCGCATGTCGGCCTCGATGCGGTCGTACGCCCCTTGCGCGCCCACGCTCTCACGCTTCGGTCGGCATCTGATGGGCACTGAGCCAAGCGCTGTATCCGACGTAGAACAGGACGACGAGCGCCACCACGAGGAACGCGTCCGGGAGCGGGGTGTCGGCCAACAGGATCCGCGTGGCCGCGCTGAGGCTCAACGCGATCCCGACGGCGGCGAGACCCATGCTGAGCCGGTACAACAAACCGCCTCGCATCATCCGCACGCCCTTGTGCGCGAGCAGGAACGCGCCGAGTACGCCGCACGAGATGCTCAGCACGAGGACCACAAACTGTTCCGCGGAGACCGCCATCGACCCGACCGACCTTCGATGCGGACGGATGGGCCTTAAGTCTACGCTCGCTGGATTCACGGATGAGAATAATCACGGTTCGAGGCGCGCGGTGACGGACTGCCCGCCGACCTGCACGAAGCCGGCGGACCGGTACAACGCGACGGCCGCATCGTTTCCGATCGTCACGTAGAGCGCCAGCCGTCGCTCGCCGAGGCCTTCGAGCCGGTTCATCGCCGCCTGGAGGAGGCCGCGGCCCAAGCCCCGACCGCGCTGGCCTTTCGCGACGCCCAGCTCCGCCACGAGCGGCATGCCCATCCAGTGGGTGACGAGGATCGCGCCGGCGATGCCCGTGCCTTCCATGCCGACGAAGGACGCATCGGGCATGAACCGACCCGAATCGCCCTTGAGGAGGCCCCCGACGTACTCTCGCCACTCCTCCTCCGTCCCGGTGTGCAGCCCGTACTGCTGTTCCATGTGCCCTTCGTACACGGCCATGAGGAACTCGGTGAGCCGCGCAATCTCCCCTTCCTCCGGGGGTACGAGTCGGATGCCCTCCGGGACCGGCGCGCGGACGGTCGGTGCCTCCATCCGCATCCGGGCGAAGATCCGTCGGAAGCCAAGGCCCGCGAAGGCGGCCTCGTACCGGTCCTCGTAGTGGGCCGTGATCGGGCCCGTGCCGGCCGCCCGCAGAAAATCCACGGCCTTCAGGAGGGCGGCGGTCGTCTCCGCCGCGTCCGCGGGGTCCATCGAGAATCCCGAGATCTCCCCCGGCCCGAGCCGAATCGCCCCGACGATCCGACCGTCCTTCCGGAACGCGAAGTGCGCCCGCTGCTCCTCCGGAGGGAGCGCGAGATAGCGGTCGAGATGGACTTTCAGGTCGTGGCTCGGGAGGTCGCCCCGGCCGGACACGAAGACCCGCCAATAGGCATGCGCCTCCATCGTCTGCAGGGGTTCGAGCGACACGACCACGCGGTCGGCGAGGGACTTGCGGCGCATCAACTTTCCCGCACCGCGGAGATTTTATCCGGTCGAAGGACCTTCGACGGCCCGATGGACTTCGGGCTCACGGAGACGCAGGAGATCGCCCGCAAGACCGTGCGCGACTTCGCGGAGCAGGAGATCGTCCCGCAGTCCCGCGCGTTCGACGAGAGCCAGCAGTTTCCCTCGGCCTGGGCGAAGAAGATGGGCGAGCTCGGGCTGATGGGGGTGTTCGTGCCGGAGAAATACGGCGGGTCGGGCCTCGACACGATCTGCTACGCGATCACGATCGAGGAACTCTCCCGGGCCGATGCGAGCGCCGGGGTCATCGCGGCCGTGTGCAACGGCCTCGTCTGTGAGCCGCTGCTCCGGTACGGCACGGAGGACCAGAAACGCCGCTACCTAGAGCCCGTGGCCCGAGGCGAATCGATTGGTGCATACGCCCTCACGGAGCCCGGGAGCGGTTCCGACGCGGCGGCGATGCGCACGACCGCGAAGCTCGACGGACCCGAGTGGATCC
>VBMM01000178.1 GCA_005878415.1 Methanobacteriota archaeon | reverse complement strand
ATCCCGGCGACCTTCGTCCGCGTCATCGCCTCCCGGAAGAAGACCACCATCAGCGCCGGGATGATGACCGCGTTCACGTTGACCAGGAGCGCGGTCTTCGTCGCGGTCGTCAGGAGGATCCCCTCGTTCTGGAGGTCGAATCCGACCGCGTTGATCGCACCGAGGACCCAGACGAGCGGCTCTCGGAACACCCGAAGATCGAGCCGACGCATTGTCGCTAGGACCACGACCCCGAGGATCGCGCCGAGCGCCATGCGTGCGAACGTCAGGAAGAGCGGGTCGACCGTCCCTACCGTCAGCTTGCTCCCCGGGAATGAGGTGCCCCAGAGAACGCTCGCGAGCAGGACGAGGCCGTAGTCACGCGACCTCGAGGCGGGCATCCGCCGTGCGAACGATTTGGGCTAATTCAGGGTTTCGTCCGAGGCCTGGTTTGGACGACGCATCGCCGGTGGAGAGTCAATCCCGGACATTGTTTAAGAACCCAGGACGCATTCCTGATGCGGTGGGGCGGGAAGGAGCACGAGCGTCCCCGACGGCGGGACCGGGTGCGATCCGCTCGTTCGACCATCCGTGAAGGATATCGCTGGGGTCGCTGGGGACATGTCACAACCAAGCCAAGCGGAGGCGGCGCCTCCCGTTGCGCCGGGGCGCCGGAGAAAACTCATCGCCGTCGGAATCGCGTTCTTGCTCGTTCTCGTCGCACTCGCGGCCGTCGCGGTCTACTACTTGACCCGACCAGCAGGCTTCTCGGGCACCATCAAGGTCGGTTTCACAATTTCGTTGACCGGGACCTTCAACGTCGAGGGGACGAACTCGCTGAGAGGAATCCAGGCCGCCGCGAACTGGATCAACAGTCACGGCGGCGTCTCCGTCGGCGGGAAGCTGTACAACATCAGTCTTGATTCTCCTCGCTCCCTATAGCAGCGGCCTGACGACGACGGCCGCGCCTCTGGCGGACCAGTACGACCGCGTGATGCTCTCTCACGGCGGTTCGTCGGACCTCATCTGGACGCAGACCTCCCGACGCAACCTCGTGGAAGTTCTGAGCCCCGCGTCGATTTACCTGAAAGGCGCCGTGGACTGGCTCAAAACGAACCACCCATCGGACAAAATCGCTGCGCTTTATGCAAGCGATTCGTTCTCTTCCTTCGCCACGCAAGCCGCGATCGGATACGCGCAATCGCTGGGGATGGCGGTCGTCTACAATCAGTCTTACCCGACGACCGTGACGGACCTGTCGACTCAGCTGGCCGCGGCAAAGAATTTCGGCGCGGACGATCTCATTGGAGGGGGACACTTTAATGACGGCCTCCTCATCATGAACCAACTCAAGACGGCGTGGACGGCGCCGTCGCCGAAATTCATCTCGCTGCTCGTCGCGGTAACCGAGCCCAACTTCCAAGCGCAACTCACCAACGCGAACAATGTGACGGGGCCTTCCCAATGGGAGACGGCGGTTAGCTACAGTCCGTCTCAGGCCCAGTCCCTCGGCCTGAGCTGGTACGGTCCGACTCCGGCGGAATTCACCACGCTTTACGGGACCCTGAACGGCGGCGCGACACCCGCCTATCATGCCGGCGAAGCGGGGGCGGCGCTCCTCGTCTTGGCGGATGCGATCCAGCAAGCGAACAGCCTGAACACGACGGACGTGCGGGCGAAACTCGGAAGCATGCACATCATGAACTTCTTCGGACAGTTCCAGGTTGACTCGCGGGGTTTCCAGACTGCCCACTCGATGCTCCTCGTCCAGTGGCAGGCCGGAGTGAAGAAGGTCGTCCTGCCGAGCGACGTCGCCGACGGAACGTGTCAGTACCCCTACACGGGCGCATAGCCCGGAGGCGCATGGCCGACGCGGCGTTGTTCGTCACGGACCTCGCCCTCGGCCTCTTGCTAGGCTGCGTCTTCGCCGTCATCGCGCATGGCCTGAACCTGATCTGGGGCGTCGCCAAGGTCGTGAACGTCGCGCACGGCGAGTTCATTATGCTCGGCGCGTACGGAGCGTACTTTTTCAACGTGTGGTTCGGGTTCAACCCGCTGCTGAGCGTACCGATCGATGCCGCAATCGGTCTGGGGGTCGGCGTCATTTTCTACTTCTTCTTCCTTTTCCGAGAGCTCCGCGGCAAGGAGTCGATGGGGCCGCAGAGCGAGATGGTGACCCTTGTCGCCACGTTCGGCCTCGCTCTCGTCTTGATCAATCTCGCGCAGGCGCTCTGGACCGGAAATAACGTCGGGATCCCATGGAGCCCCGGAGTCGTTCAGATCGGGTCCGTCCAGCTCCCGCTCGGCGGTCTCTACGTCGCGATCACGTCTGTCGCGATCATCGGCCTCTCGCATGTCTTCCTGAGCAAGACGTACCTGGGGAATGCGATTCGTGCCTACAGCCAAGACATCCCCGCGACCCAACTCGTGGGCATCAATCCCACCTCAACGGCCGCCATCGGCACGGCCTTAGGATTCTGCATCACGATGGCGGGTGGGGCCCTTCTGACCGTCTGGCTCCCGACTGGGATCTACCCGGCCATGGGCAATCTGTACGCGCCAATCAGTTTCGTCATCGTGGTCCTCGGCGGCCCAGGGAAAATGTGGGGCAGCCTCGTTGGCGGGCTGACCTTGGGCGTGATTATCGACGTGGGCCAACTCTTCGTCGGCGGCAGCATTGCGCTCGCGACGGCAATCGGATTCCTTATCCTAATCCCTGTACTCTTGTTCCGGCCCGAGGGAATCCTCCGATGAAGCTACCTGCGTTTCGTTCGTTCGGGGCCACGTTGTGGGGCATCGGGCTCTTCCTGGTCGTCTTGGGCGGGACGGCGCCGTGGATTCCCGCTTTCCTCCTGACCGTCCTAATCCAGCTCCTGATCTTCGCGACCCTCGCCTACTCGATGAACCTAATCACGGGCCTGACCGGGTACGTGAGTTTCGGCCACGTCGTGTTCATGGCCTTCGGAGGGTACGCCCTCGCGTTCGGGGTCGGCACCCTCAACCTGCATCCCGTGGCGGGCGTCGCGTTCGGAGCGGTGGTCGGCCTCGCCCTCGCCCTCGGCATCGGCCTCGTGACGCTGCGGTTCCGGGGCGTGTACTTCGCCATTGCGACCCTCGTCGTCGCCGTCGCGGCCTTGTACATCGTCCTCGAGATCAAGGAACTCGGCGACGGCCAAGGCATCTATCTGAGCCTCCGTTTCGAGCCCCTCTCGTGGTTCTACACGATCTGGGTCATCCTGGCGATTGAGGTCGTCCTGACATACTGGATCACCCACGGCCGGATCGGGTATGGCATCCGGTCCATCAAGAGCGATGAAGACGCCGCGAAGACCGTCGGGATCAATGCCGCCCGGGTCAAGTTGTTCCTCTTCGCCTTGAGCGGGCTCTTCGCCGGCGGCGCGGGCGGAGTCTATTACTGGACCCTGTCGGGCGTGTTCCCGTATCAAGCGTTCGATCTGATCTTCTCGTTGCAGATGCTCGCGATGATCGTAATCGGCGGGATGGGCACGCTCCTCGGTCCTCTCATCGGCGCGGTCGCGGTGTACATTCCCTCCTACATCTTCTTGACCGTCCTGTCTGGCTTCCAGTTCATCATCATCGGAATCGTCGTCATCGTGATCGCCCTATTCGTCCCAGAAGGGATCGTCGGTTCCCTCCGGAAATATATTCCCGAACTCCGAGGAGTTCTCGAATGACTCGCGTGCTCGAGGTCTCGGACGTCCACAAATATTTCGGCGGCGTCCGAGCGGTGCAGGGCGTTTCTTTGACCGTGCGGGAGGGGCAGGTCGTGGGGCTCATCGGGCCGAACGGATCGGGCAAGTCGACGCTGCTAAACCTGATAGCCGGAGTGGAAAAGCCCACGAAAGGGGCGATCACATTGGACGGGCAACGAATCGATCGCTGGCCCGCCCATCGAATCGTCGGGCAGGGCATTGCGAAGACGCACCAGATCCCCAAGCCGTTCCTGGCGATGACGTGTCGCGAGAATGTCGCTGTGGCGGTCATGTTTGGAAACCACAAGCAACGGCAATCCGCGAAGGCCTTCGACGAGGCCGGTCGCGTGCTTGCCCTCGTGGGATTGGAACGCAAGGCGGATATGATGTCTTCGAATCTGACCGTCCAGGAACGGAAACGGCTCGAGTTCGCCCGGGTCCTCGGGACAGGAGCCAGGATCCTCCTCCTCGACGAAATCTTCGCGGGTCTGTCGCCTGAAGAACTTCGCGCCGCCATTGCCCTCTTCACAAAGCTCCAACGCGAAACCGGGTTCGGAGCCGTCGTCGTCGAGCACGTGATGCGCGCCGTCCTCACGCTCTCGGAACGCGTCGTCGTGATCGAGGAGGGCATGAAGATCGCGGAGGGTACAGCAAACGAAGTCGTCGAGGACCCCGCCGTGATCGAGGCGTACCTCGGTGTGGAGGCGGCCCGTGCTACGCCTTGAGGGGGTTAACGCCGGTTACGGTGACACACAAGTCCTGTGGGACATGGGTCTGGAGGCGAAGCAAGGCGCCACGACGGTGCTGATCGGGCCGAATGGGGCGGGGAAGTCGACGACGCTGAAAGTGGTCAACGGTCTCCTACGGCCGAAGCGAGGCCGGGTCCTCCTGAAGGGCGAGGACGTCACGCACCTCGCGGCTCACGAGAGAGCCACCCGCGGCATCGCCTCGTGCCCGGAAGGGAGACGGCTGTTCCCACTGCTGACGACGGATGGGAACCTGCGCCTCGGCGCGTACGCGAAGCGTGCGAGGGCGGCTGCCGATGAGACGCTCGCGTACGTATACGACTTGTTCCCGCGCCTCCGAGACCGCGCGTCGGTGAAAGCCGGACGGTTGAGCGGAGGAGAGCAGCAGATGGTTGGGATTGGACGCGCTCTGATGTCAAAGCCGTCCATCCTCGTGCTCGACGAACCGAGTCTGGGCCTCGCCCCGAAACTCGTGTCTGAAATTTTCGACAAGATCCGCGAACTCCGAGAAGGCGGCTTGACTGTCCTCATGGTGGAGCAGAACGCGTACGCCGCGCTCCGGATCGCGGATTTTGGGTACGTCATGCAAAGTGGAAACGTGGTCCGGTCCACCCGGGGAACTCCTGGACCTCGAGGCCTTGCGGAGAGATTACTTCGCACTTGGCTGATGCGATCACGGCTCGCACCGGCGAAGTTCATCCCGCGCGACTGGGATTTCCCCGGGCCGATGGCCGCAGCACCGTCCCCGCAACGAGTCGCGCCCTCCGGGCTCCAAGCCAGAAACGTTTATGAGAAGTCATCCGCTACGCCGCGACTCCGATGTTCGAACGGCCTCGCGGGACCAACGACTGGGGTCCCCAGGACATGGCGAAGCGCCGCTTCGTCGAGTCGCGGTTCGTCCAGCTCGCCGAATCGTTCGGCTTCCGCGAGGTCTCCACGCCGACGTTCGAGAGCCTCGAGCTCTTCACCGCGAAGTCCGGACCGGGAATCGTGCGGGAGTTGTACGCGTTCAAGGATCAAGGAGGCCGGGACCTCGCGTTGCGTCCGGAGTTCACGGCTTCGGTCCTCCGGTTCTACGTCTCGAGCCTTCGAAGCCTCCCGAAGCCCGTCAAAGTGTACAGTCGCGAGTTCTTCCAAGTGAACGCAGAGGTCATCGGCGGGGCTCCGCTCCCTTCGGACGCGGAAGTCTTAGCCCTTGCGATTGGGACGATGCGGTCGCTCGCGCTGAACGAGGTCAAGGCACGCATCGGGAACATTGGGATCCTACGCGACTACCTTCCGTTCGCTCCCGCGGACCAGGCCGTCATCCTGCATTCCCTCGACAAACGGAACTTCGCCGTGTTGGACTCGGAACTCGGGCGACTCGGGAGAAGCGATCTCGCGAAGCCGCTCCGGCAGCTTATCGGTCTCTCGGGGGATCTCTCGATTCTCGACGAGGCTGCCGACGTCCTCGGAGGGGCCGGCAAAGAGGGGTTCGATTATCTGCGAAGGCTCGCGGGTCTCCTGGAAGCGTATGGCATCTCCCGATCGTACTACGCCTTCGACATGGGCGTCGTCCGGGGCCTGGACTACTATACCGGCATGGTGTTCGAGATTGATTCGCCGAACCTCGGAGCGGAGAAGCAAGTGGGCGGCGGAGGCGCCTACAGCCTCGCGGAGCTGTTGGGCGGGGAACGAGTGGCCCAAACCGGCTTCGCGCTCGGCCTGGATCGACTCGTGATGGCCGCCGTCGCGGAGAACGTTCCCATCCCCACCCGCCGGTTGACGTGCTATGTCATCCCCGTCGGCGAGGGCCTGAGAGCGAAAGCAATCATGGCCCTGAGGGAGCTTCGCAGGGAAGGCTTCTCCGCCGACATCGACCTGGTTGGGCGCGGCCCGTCGAAGAACCTCGACTATGCAAATGCGATCGGGGCCCGCTTCGCCGTGATCGTCGGCGAAAGAGAGACGAAACGGAATTTGCTCACGGTCAAGAACCTTGAGTCCGGTGAACAGGAAGAGACGACTCTTGAGGCGTTTGTCCGGAATCTTCGCCTCGTGTTCGAGGACGAGCGAGCCCAATTCCAAAGTCCGAGGCGCGAGCCATCAACGCGCAAAGTCTCCTCGAAGAGAACCCAGAGGAAGCGCCCGAGCAGAAAGTCCTAGAACAAAGGCGGAGAGGGGCCTTTGCCCGAACCGAAGTGCGACTGATGCCTGCCATCCAAGGGTGACGGCCGGTTGGGACGGCGACGGTCATCGAAGCTTCTGGACGCGGGCGACCCATGCGGCGAGGCGCGGGAACTCGTCCGGCACCTTCTCGCCGGCCGTCAGGAGGGGCGACACCGACCCGTAGATCCCGAAGTCCGCGAGGCTCGGCTCCCCGAGGATCCAGTCGCGGCCTTGGAGGATCGCCTCGACCATCGCGAGGTGTTTGTTCATATCTTGCCGGAACTCCTCCCGGCGCATCTCGAGCACGTGCCATGGCCCGCGGGCCCGCGTCTGCATTTCCTCGAACACCCATCGCTCGAAGTCGTCCTTCAGGACCGGCGGGATCTTCGTGACGACGTACCGCCACACCCGCTCCTCGAGGACCTGATGGCCCCAGTTCTCGAGCGTGGCCGCGAGGCCCTTCTGGCCCCACGGATAGAGCGTCGGCTTGGGACGCTGCGCCTCGAGGAAATCTGGGATGTCGTACCACAGGACCGTCTTCCCGTCCCAGATCAGCGTGGGCACGTAGTCTTGGCCCGTCGCTTTGATCAGTTCGCGCTTGTCGTGGTACGGGACGTAGCGCGTGTCGAATTCGACGCCCTTGAACACGAGCATGCGGTCCGCGGCGACGCAGTAGTGGCTGATGTCCATGGAGTACAGGAGCGGACGGGAGGCCATGGCGGAGCGAACGCACGAGCGGGCTTGAGGATGTGGTGGCCGCGTTACTCAATTCCAGTTGACTCAACCGGCGTTGACCAAATCGTATTGACCCCCGGCCCGGTTCGGTGACCGAGGGGTTCGTGGTGGCCGACTTCCTGATCCTGCTCGTCCCGGCGATGATTGCGATGATGGCCTTCCCCATCGGCCTGCGGTGGCGGGGGGCGGACCACGCGGTCCGCGCCGTGTACCTGTTCCATCGGAGCGGCGACCCGCTCGCGACCGTCGCCTCGGACTTCGTGCCGCCGATCGCGGCGGACGAACTCGGCCCCGTCCTGGGCGCCGTCCGGACCTTCGTCGATACGCCGACGGCGGCCCGCGAATTCCACCTGACGAGCCAGCGATTCGGGGACGAGGGGCTCGTCGCCGTCCATGGTCGATTCGTCAGCGCCTGCGCGGTGTACCGTGGCGCCGGCGACGGCCCGTTCGGTCGCGATCTCATCCGATTCGTCCGCGAGTTCGAGGCCGCCAACGAAGCGCACCTCGGGACGTGGGAGGACGCGACATCGATCGCCCGCGTGGCCTCGAACGCGATCTCCGTCCTGGTCGAGAGCCGAGACGCGCACGGGCTCGCGGATCCGGCGATGGTCGCTCTACCCACCGAGGCATCCGCGCGGCAGCGGATCGGGTCGACCTTCTCGACCACGCCCGCCTAGGCATTCATCGATCGCGGGTGGCGGCTTACTTCCCCTGCGCGCGGAACGCCATGACCGCAAGACCGTTCAGGATGATCCCGAATGCGGCGATGGCGATGATCGCGTTCCCCAGCGCGGTCCAATCGTATCCGGTGAGGATGAGCGCGCGAGCGGCATCGGCCATGTAGCTGACCGGGTTGACCGTCGAGAAGCTCTGGACCCACGAGGGCAGGAGCGCCTTGGGGAGCATCGCGGTGCTCAGGAAGAGCAGCGGGAAGGTGAGCGAGAAGCTCACCATCATCGTCGACTCCGTGTTCTTCGTCCTCAGCGCGACGGTGTTCGAGAGACCGGAGAAAGCCACGCCGAACGCCGCGGCGAGGAACATGATCAGCACCGCTCCGAAGACGCCCGTCGCGAACGGGATCCGCCAGCCGGCGAGGGTGAGGAGGGCCGCGATGCCGAGGATGATCCCGGCCTGCGCCGCCATCCGCAGTCCGTCGGCGAGGAGTTTGCCGGCCAGCACGCTGCTCCGGCGGATCGGTGCGACGAAGAACTTGTCCATGAATCCGGACTCGAGATCGGACACCATCGCGAAGCCCGACTGGGACGCGCTCTGGATGGCCGTCATGACCGTGATGCCGGGCAGGAGGACGGCGACGTAGTCGTACGGGAGCGGGGTCGGAGACCCACCTCCTGGCAACCCGCCGCTCGTGGCCGAAGAGAACACGGTCCCAAACGTCTGGCTGAACATGACGAGCCAGATGAGCGGCATGAAGAGGCTGAAGAACAGGAGGACCGGCGTCCTCGTGAGCTTCACCAGGCTCCGCCACGTGACGAGGCCAATCTCCGTCAGGACCCCGCCGCTCGTTTCCGAATCTCGCGTCCGCGTGATGACCCGCTGTGCGTGTCCAACGTCTGTGACCATGTTATCGCCTCCGGCGGCCGAATCCCCGCGACATCGGCTTCACTTCCTCGACGCGCATCTGCCGCCCCGTGTGCTGCAGGAACACCTCGTCGAGCGTGGGGTGCGCGAGCGCGACCTGATGGACGGGGACTTTCTCCGTGTCGAGCCGGCGCAAGACTTCGAGCAGGGTCGCGCCGCCGTCGGCCGTGTGGGCGCTCACGCCCTCATCGAAGATCGTCGCGCGACTCACGCCGGGGACCATCCGGGCGATTTCCAGAGCCCGATCCCGGCTCTTCTCGAAAGCTTCGTCTCTCGTGATGCGGACCGTGATGATGTCCGCACCGATTGCGGCCTTCAGCTCCGTGGGACTGCCCTCGGCCACGATCTTGCCCTGATCGATGATCGCGATGCGCTGGCACAGCTGATCGGCCTCTTCCATGTACTGGGTCGTGAGGAAGATGGTCATCTTCTCTTCCCTGTGCAGGCGGCGCAGGTACTCCCATACCGCGTTCCGGGTTTGCGGATCGAGGCCCGTCGTCGGTTCGTCGAGGAAGAGGATCCGGGGGTGATGCACGAGGCCCGCACCCAGGTCGAGCCTCCGCCGCATCCCTCCTGAATAGGTGTACGCGCGCCGATCGGCGGCATCCTTCAACTGCAAGACTTCGAGCAGTTCCTCCACTCTCTCCTTCACGAGCGACTTGGGCATGTGGTAGAGTCGTCCGATCAACCAGAGATTCTCCCGGCCCGTGAGTTCGCCATCGACGCCGATCGACTGCCCCGTGTACCCGATGATCCTCCGGATCTGGGCACCGTCACGTTCGACGTCCATGCCCGCCACGCGAATCGAGCCGCTCGTCTTCGGGAGGAGGGTCGTGATGATTCGAATGACCGTCGTCTTTCCCGCGCCGTTGGGTCCGAGGAAGCCGAAGAACTCGCCCTCGGATACGGAGAAGCTGACGTCGTTGACGGCCTTCACTTCTTCTTGGCCGCCGCCTGCATACACCTTCACGAGGTGACGGACATCGATGAGGGAACCCTTCGATGAGCGTGCCGGAACGGCTTTCTTCTTGCTGTCAGGCCGGGGTGTGACGGCTTCCGACATGGCGCCTCCCGAAGAGGCCGTCCCCTAAATAGTTAGGTGTTAAGATACTCGCGAGTAAGCGAATCCTAAGGTTCATGTGGCAGGGGCCGTGTACCTCGTCGCGGTGAATCCATCTTCCCGACGCGTCGCGGTTGAGGAGACGTTTCGAAGCCTCCGCCACGTCATGGCCCAACTTCACGGCTGCGTCCGCGGTGCGTTCGCCGAAGACGGAATGTCGGTAGGCCAGATGGCCCTGCTACGCGCCCTGATTCATCGAGGGACCGCCACCCCGAAGGACCTCGCGGAGGCCCTCAGCGTCACGACTGGGAACATCACGGGCCTGCTCGACAAGCTCGAAGCGGCGGGGTTGGTCACTCGCAAGCGGAGCGCGGAGGACCGACGCGTCGTGGACGTCAAGCTGACGTCCAAGGCCCGAAAACGCTTCGAGAAGGTGCGCCGCGCCTCCGCGGACATGCTCTCGGAGGCGTTCGAGGCGTGGACTCTCCCGGAGATCGCGCAACTCCAGCAGCTTCTCGAGAAGCTCAGCTCGGGCCAACCACGCGCAACTCCAATTCGACGTCCCGCGGCGCGATTGCGCCACTAGGCGGGCGCGACGCACCTTCAATAGGATGACGGACGCACGACTTGAAATGGCGGCATCTTTTTAGCGCAGCCTCCGTCCGATGGTCGACGAGCGAGACTTCCAGCTGCTCGCGCGCTTGCTCCGCGAACCGCTCGCGGGCCACGAAGCTCTCGGCCGGGCGACCGGCGTCTCGGGGACCGCTACGAAGGCCCGCCTCGAGCGGCTCGCCGCCGAAGGCGTCTTCAACGGATTCCGAGGAATTCCCGCCCCCGAAGTTTTCGGTCGTCAGCGACGCGTGTTCGTCTTCCGAAAGACCGGCGCGGGGCCGGAGGCGGTCCAGGAGGCGATCCGCGTCGATCCGGTGGTGTCCTCCCACCTCCGCCAGGATGGCCTCGTGTCGACGATCGCGTATCCGGTCGACGATGACGGAGGGCCTCCGGACGAACTCGTCCGCGCCTTTGGCGAACCGGTCTTCACAGTCCGTCCGCGGCCCGTCCGTCCGCCGCCGGCACCCGTCGTCCTCTCGCCGATCGACTGGCGGGTGATGCGGCCCCTCGTCCGCGAGCCGCGCATGCCCGTGCGGACCCTCGCGGATCGAGTGCGCCTCTCGCCGAAGACGGTCCGACGAGACCGCGATGCGCTGATCCGGGACGGCACGCTCATGATTGAGACATCCCTCAGCGGCGCACGAGCTCAGGGACTCCTCCTCTACAACATGTCCGCCGGCCATCTACGTATTCTGCCGGGCGTCGACGTTCGCGGAAGTCCTGCACGATGAGGCGACCGCGAAGGAAATCGCCGGTCCGGAGCAGGCGGGGCTCGTGTTCCCGCTCGCGACCGCCTATGCCGCGGAGCGCATCGAGGCCTGGGTTGACGAGGAAACGGCGCGATGGGACCGACGCCGAACAACCTGACTAAAGATCGCGGTGGCGGCCTTTGCAACCGCTACTTCGGCAGCTGCCGCTCTACCAAAGCCTGGGTCGCGGGCACCTGGTCTTTCGGCAGACGGAACACGGCCTTCTTCCCGCCCACCCGCATCTCGAGCCGCTTCGAGAACAGTCCCTTGACCTTCGGGTTCTCGATCGACCCGTATGGCGCCGCGAAGTTCGCCGCGTTCTGTGCCGCAACTTGGTCTAGCGGCATTCCCGCGTACGCCATCCGTTTCTTGTCCGCCCCGCCTTTCGCGACCGACGCCGCGACTGCCTGCCCGATCACCCCGCCGAGCAGTTGCCCGGCGATGCGCGCCGCCCCGGTCTTCACAGTCACGACGCCCACGAGACGTCGATCCGTGAAGATGAGGTCGTAGAGCTTTGGCATGGCGAGCCGGCCGACCTGTCCTTCTGCGTTGTACACGATTCCGACAATTGTCTCACCCTCCACGATACGAACCTCCCCAGTCGCCATGGATGCGTGGGATAATCAAGGTTCGTCCGCGCAATTGGGTGCGGATGCGTCCTCGGAGACTCTCGCCGGCGCCTGATGGGTGCCGGTCCTATCGGGTCCCTGGATAGACCCGATCGGCTTGGCGGAAATTCCTCGCGATCTCGTTGCTGCGCAACGCGAGGCCGAAGGCTAGTTCCCGCTCGATTGGCTGCAGCTCCGGAGCCACTGAGTCGATCCGGACGCCGCCCGGAGTCACGCGACCATCCACGACGGCGCGACCCCGTTCGCGGATTGAGATGCGTCCGAAGTCCATCGTCGCGACATCGTATGCGATTCGGTCCAATTCGAATGTAGTCTTTTCCATCTCCGATCGGAACTGAATCGTAAGGCTGACTCCGGGTCGTTCAATCTCGAGGATGTCGCGTGCACCGTGGTAGCGGACGCGGCCCGAGTCGCCAGAGGTGCGCCCTGGAATCGAGTACCAGCCCTCGCCCGCCGGGCGCACCTTGCAGACCGCGTCCTCGGTACGGACTTTCCCGCCGCCGAAGATGCCCGTCTTCGCTACAATCGCCACCGGTCTGCCGACGGTTCGGATTCGCTAAAGCCTTTCCGCTTGACGTTTTGAAATTCCGACTTCAGGGACTCCTTTGTTTTCTGAGCTCTTCGATTATTTCGAGGATCTTGCTTGCAAACGACTGCGCGCGCTCGCCCATTTCGCCACCGATCGCGGAGAATCTAGCTCCAAATTCGTCCATCAAATCGGAAAGGCGGTCGGCGAACGCCGCGAGAATCTGCTCCGGTGGCAAGGCGGCGCCCTCACGAACCGGCGTATCCTGGAGTGAAAGCTCCGTTTGCTCGACAACTTGCACGTTCGTCTCCGGGGTCGTCGCCGTCACCATAAACGGCAAGGCGCCACCCATGAGTGCGATCCCGGGGACGATGACGACATCGCCCTTGCGAACCGGGCGCTTGAGGAGGCCTCGCCTGACGAAATTCTCGATGCCTTCGCCGAACGAAATCTTGTGGCCCACGCTGATGATCGGGGCGAGCGCAACGCGCTCTGCCGGCAAGACCTCCGCTTCGCGCACCTTGACCTTGCCACCGAGGTCCAC